>JAHCKB010000266.1 GCA_026125985.1 Bradyrhizobium sp. | reverse complement strand
AGCCTTGGCGGAGACGGGTCCCGGCCATCCACGGCTTACTTTCTTAGCGTGTCCAAGACGTGGATGCCCGGGACAAGCCCGGGCATGACGAAAAAACGCACCTGTTTCAGGCCACCGCGTCGAAGCACCAGGCCAGGATGCCCTTTTGCGCGTGCAGGCGGTTTTCGGCCTCGTCGAACACCACCGATTGCGGACCGTCGATCACCTCGTCGGTAACTTCCTCGCCGCGATGGGCGGGCAGGCAGTGCATGAAGATCGCATCGGGTTTGGCCAGCGACATCAGCTTGGCATTGACCTGATAGGGCCGCAGCACGTTGTGACGATGCTCGCCCTCCTTGTCGCCCATCGACACCCAGGTGTCGGTGACGACGCAGTCGGCGCCGCGCACGGCGGCCTCGGGATCGTTGCCGAGCACGATCGGCGCAGACTTCGCCTTGATCCAGTCGCGCATCGCCTTCTTCGGTGCGAGCTCCGGCGGGGTGGCGACGTTGAGGCGGAACCTGAAGCGTTCGGCAGCGTGCGCCCAGGAGGCCAGCACGTTGTTGTCGTCGCCGGTCCAGGCCACCGTCTTGCCCTCGATCGGCCCGCGATGCTCCTCGAAGGTCATCAGGTCCGCCATCACCTGGCAGGGATGAGAACGCCGGGTCAGGCCGTTGATGACGGGGACGGTGGCGTACTCCGCAAGCTCGAGCAGCGCATCGTGGTTGAGGATGCGGATCATGATGGCGTCGACATAGCGCGACAGCACGCGCGCGGTGTCGGCGATGGTCTCGCCGCGGCCGAGCTGCATCTCCGTGCCCGTCAGCATGATGGACTCGCCGCCGAGCTGGCGCATGCCGACGTCGAAGGAGACGCGGGTGCGGGTCGAGGGGCGCTCGAAGATCATGGCGAGCGTCTTGCCTTCCAGCGGCTTCCTGCCCTTCTCATGCGCCTTGAGCTTCGCCTTCATGGCACGGCTGGCGTCCATGATGTTGCGCAACTCACCGAGCGGCAGCTCGTCAATGTCGAGGAAGTGACGTGGGGGCGTACTGCTCATCTCACCCCGCGGCCTTCTTCTTTTCCGTTGCCGACAGCGCGGCACAGGCGCGCTCGAGAGACTCGATGGACTGGTCGATCTCGGCCTCGGTGACGATCAGGGGCGCGAGGAAACGCACCACATTGTCGCCGGCGCCGACGGTGAGCAGCTTCTGCTCGCGCAGCGCATTGACGAGGTCGCCCGAGGGAACCACGGCCCTGACGCCGACGAGGAGCCCCTCGCCGCGCACTTCCGCCAGCACGGACGGATAGCGGTCGACGACGGAAGCGAGCTTCTGCTTCAGCAGAAGCGACATCTTCTGCACATGGTCGAAGAAGCCGGGCTTCAGCATGACGTCGAGCACGGCGTTGGCCGCGGCGATCGCCAGCGGATTGCCGCCGAAGGTGGAGCCGTGCGAGCCCGGCGTCATGCCGCTGGCAGCCTCGGCCGTGGCAAGGCAGGCCCCGATGGGAAATCCGCCGCCCAATGCCTTGGCGAGCGACATCACGTCCGGCTTCACGCCGAGCCGCCGGTAGGCGAAGAGATCGCCGGTGCGGCCCATGCCGGTCTGCACCTCGTCGAACGCAAGCAGCATGCCGTGCTGGTCGCAGAGCTCGCGCAGCGCCTTGAAGAACGACGCGGGCGCGCTGCGCACGCCGCCCTCGCCCTGCACGGGCTCGATGAGAATGCCGGCGGTTTGCGGACCGATCGCCTTCTTCACCGCGTCGAGGTCGCCGTGCGGCACCTGGTCGAAGCCATCCATCGGCGGGCCGAAGCCTTCGAGATATTTGGCAGAACCGGTGGCGGCGAGCGTCGCCAGCGTGCGGCCGTGGAAGGCGCCTTCGAAGGTGATCATGCGATAGCGCTCCGGATGGCCCTTCGAGGCGTGATAGCGGCGCACCACCTTGATCACGCACTCCATCGCCTCCGCGCCGGAATTGCAGAAGAAGACGAAGTCGGCAAAGCTCTCTTCGCAGAGCCTCGCAGCCAGCTTGTCGCCGTCCGGGCTCCTGAACAGGTTCGACATGTGCCAGAGTTTCGTCGACTGCTCCTGCAGCGCCTTGACCAGATGCGGATGGCAGTGGCCGAGCGCATTGACCGCCACGCCCGAGGTGAAATCGAGGTAGCGCTCGCCATTGGTGGCGACGAGCCAGCAGCCTTCGCCGCGCTCGAAACCGAGATCGACCCTGGCAAAGACGGGAAGCAGATGCGACGTGGCGCTGTTGGTCATGGCTGTCTACTTGCAGGTTTTGAAGCCGGCCGCGTTGCGTGCCCTGGCGAGGATCGCATCGGCAGGGCCGGCGGAAAACGAAACGTGCCGCCTTTTTCAGGCGGCACGCAGGGGCCATCTTAGGGGCGGGGTAGTAGCTGTCAACACGCCAGAAACCCCTCGCGTGCACTGCAAAAAGCCCTGCACCCGTACGATTCCGGGACGCTCACGCATTTCCGGAGGAACATGTGGAAGCGCGGCGGCCGACTCTTGCGCCGGAGTCACGGCATATTGTAGCGTTTCTCTCGTCGGGTACGACATCTCGTGCGGCAAATCTGATCCCTAAGTACCTTTATGTGCGGCGTTAGCGTTCGGGCGTGGTTCACACCTGCCCGGCGAGGGTTAAGGGATTCTGCCGGTCGGGATTTTCTAGAATTTGACATCGCCCGCTCCGCCCGAGGACGGCCGGCGCAGGGCGAAGGGAAGAATATGATGACGGTTTTGACCTGGTCCGACGAACGCGTCGAGCAGCTGAAGAAGCTCTGGGAATCCGGCCTGTCGGCCAGCCAGATCGCCGCCGAGCTCGGCAACGTGACCCGCAACGCCGTGATCGGCAAGGTGCATCGCCTCGGCCTCTCCGGCCGCGCCAAGGCCCCTTCCACCGCAGCCCCCCGGCCGCGGAAAGCACGGCCGGCGCAGATGGTGCGGGTGTCGCGCCCGATGTCGCGCGGCAACACGGCGCTGGCGCAGGCGTTCGAGGTGGAGGCGGAGGCCGATCCCATCGCCTATGACAACGTCGTGCCGATGAGCCAGCGGCTGTCGCTGCTGGAATTGAACGAGGCCACCTGCCACTGGCCGGTCGGCGATCCCGCAAGCCCGGACTTCTTCTTCTGCGGCGGCAAGGCGCTCACCGGCCTGCCCTATTGCGCGCACCACTCGCGCGTCGCCTATCAGCCCGCCGCTGATCGCCGCCGCCAGCCGCCGAAGCCGCAGGGGCGGTAGGATTCCTCTCCGCTCGTCATTCCCGGGCGCGCCGAAGGCGCGAGCCCGGAATCCATAACCACAACCGTCAATTGGTTGGGGAAGGCGACGAACAGTCCCCTGCCATAACAGCTGCCACGGAGCATGGATTCCGGGCTCGCCGCTGCGCGGCGCGCCGGAATGACGAGCAGAGAGAACTGCCCTACGCCTGCGGCTCGGCCTTGGCGAAGCGGTCGTCCAGCGCGTAGCCGGCGCCGCGGACGGTGCGGATCGGGTCCTGCTCGCGGCCGGGGTTGAGCAGCTTGCGCAGGCGGCCGATGTGGACGTCGACGGTGCGCTCGTCGATATAGATGTCGCGACCCCAGACGCTGTCGAGGAGCTGTTCGCGGCTGAAGACGCGGCCGGGATGCTCCAGGAAAAATTCGAGCAGGCGGTACTCGGTCGGGCCGAGGTCGATCGGCCGGCCCGAGCGCGCCACGCGGCGCTTCTCGCGGTCGAGCTCGATGTCGCCATAGGTCAGCACCGTGGCGAGCCGCTCGGGGCTGGCGCGCCTGAGCAGGCCCTTCACCCGCGCCAGCAACTCCGGCACCGAGAAGGGTTTGACGATGTAGTCGTCGGCGCCGGTGGCAAGGCCACGCACCCGCTCGCTTTCCTCGCCGCGCGCGGTCAGCATGATGATCGGCAGGCCCTTGGTTTCCGACCGCGCCCGCAGGCGCCGGCAAAGCTCGATGCCGGAAAGGCCCGGAAGCATCCAGTCGAGGATGACGAGATCCGGCACGCGCTCCTTGAGCCGCACGTCGGCCTCGTCGCCGCGGGCGACGGCCTCGACCTCATATCCTTCGGCATCGAGGTTGTAACGCAGAAGCGTGGTCAGCGCTTCCTCGTCCTCCACCACCAGAATGCGTGCGCTCATGAGTGCATTATATCCTGTCTGTTCCCTGATGCGCGGCTAATCGGGCACCGTCGCGGCAAAAGCCGTCATGTCGCCCTTCGGCCGCTTGTCGACCATCGGCTGCCCCTCGATCATGTAGAACACGGTCTCGGCGATGTTGGTCGCGTGGTCGCCGATCCGCTCGATGTTCTTGGCGCAGAACATCAGATGGATGCAGAACGAGATGTTGCGCGGGTCTTCCATCATGTAGGTGAGCAGCTCGCGGAACAGGGAGGTGCAGATCGCATCCACCTCCTCATCGCCCTTCCAGACGGCCATCGCCGCCGGCAGGTCGTGCGCGGCATAGGCGTCCAGCACCGACTTGACCTGCGACTGCACGAGGTCGGTCATGTGCTCCAGCCCGCGGATCAGTTTCAGCGGCTGGAAATCGGCTTCGATCGCGGTGACGCGCTTGCCGATGTTCTTGGCGAGGTCGCCGATCCGCTCGAGATCGATGGCGACCCGCATGGCGCCGACGATCTCGCGCAGGTCCACCGCCATCGGCTGGCGGCGGGCGATGGTCAGCACGGCCCGCTCCTCGATGATGCGCTGGATGTTGTCGATCTCGAGATCGGTCGCGACCACGCGCTTGGACAGCGCGACGTCGCGGCGGACCAGCGCATCGACGGAGTCGGTGATCATGCGCTCGGCAAGCCCGCCCATCTCGGCGACCAGCCGCGTGAGTTCCTGCAGATCGCTGTCGAACGCTTTCGCGGTGTGTTCAGAAGCCATGTCCTTCTCCTCCGCGTCAGCCGAAACGGCCCGTGATGTAGTCCTGGGTGCGACGGTCGCTCGGCGACGTGAATATCTTGCTGGTGTCGTCAAACTCGATCAGCTCGCCCAGATACATGAAGGCGGTCTTGTCGGAGACGCGCGCCGCCTGCTGCATGTTGTGGGTGACGATCGCGATCGTGTAGTTCTCGGACAACTCGTCGATCAGCTCCTCGATCTTGGCGGTCGAGATCGGGTCGAGCGCCGAGCAGGGCTCGTCGAACAGGATCACCTCGGGGCGCACGGCGACGGTGCGGGCGATGCAGAGGCGCTGCTGCTGGCCGCCGGACAGGCTGAGACCGCTGGCGCCTAGCTTGTCCTTGACCTCGTTCCACAACGCGCCGCCGCGCAGCGCCTTCTCGACCCGGCCGTCCAGCTCCGACTTCGGCAGCTTCTCATAGAGGCGGATGCCGAAGGCGATGTTCTCGTAGATGGTCATCGGGAACGGCGTCGGCTTCTGGAACACCATGCCGACCCGGGCGCGCAGCAGGTTGACGTCGAGCTTGGGGTCGAGGATGTCGGTGTTGTCGAGCATCAAATGCCCGGTAGCGCGCTGGCCCGGATAGAGATCGTACATCCGGTTGAAGACGCGCAGCAGCGTGGACTTGCCGCAGCCGGACGGACCGATGAAGGCCGTGACGCGGTTGGTGCCCAGCGTCATGTTGATGTTCTTCAGCGCGTGGTTGTCGCCGTAGTAGAAGTTGAGATCGCGCGCGGTCACCTTGGCCGGCGCCTCGGGCAGCGCGACCTGCGGAACGGGGCCGGTGGCGCTACTCACGGATACGGAAAGGTCGTTCATTTCGGTTTCCTTTCGGCGCCGAGAATGCGGGCGCCAATGTTCAGGGCGAGCACGGCGAGCGTGATCAGAAGGGCGCCGCTCCAGGCGAGCTGCTTCCAGTAGGCGTACGGGCTCTGCACGAAATTGTTGATGGTGACCGGCAGGTTGGCCATCGTCCTGGTCAGGTCGAGGCTGAAGAACTGGTTGGAGAGCGCGGTGAACAGAAGCGGCGCGGTCTCGCCGGCGACGCGGGCGGTGGCAAGCAGCACGCCGGTGATCAGGCCGGCGCGCGCGGCGCGGTAGGCGATCCTGCGGATCACCAGCGAGCGCGGCAGCCCCAGCGCGGAAGCCGCCTCGCGAAGCGGATTGGGCACCAGCAGGAGCATGTCCTCCGTGGTGCGAACCACCACCGGAATGACGATCACGGCGAGCGCCAGGCTGCCCGCAATCGCCGAGAAGCGATGCATCGGCACCACGACGACGCCGTAGATGAAGAGGCCGATAATGATCGAGGGCGCCGACAGCAGGATGTCGTTGATGAACCGGATCACCGAGGTCAGCTTGTCGTGCTTGCCGTATTCGGCGAGGTAGGTACCCGCAAACAGGCCGAGCGGCGCACCGATGCCGACCCCGATCACAGTCATGATGAGCGAACCGGTGATGGCATTGCGCAGGCCGCCCGTCGTCGCGCCGGGCGGCGGCGTATTCTCGGTGAAGACCTGCCAATTGAGGCCCGTCAGGCCGTTGTAGAACAGCGTGAACAGGATCAGGGCGAGCCAGGTGACGCCGAAGGC
>JAHCKB010000265.1 GCA_026125985.1 Bradyrhizobium sp. | reverse complement strand
CGGCCGCCTGGGCGACCGGGCTTCACTTCCAGACAGCGGAAGCTCTTAGTTCTCGGTCTTGTCGTCGGCGGCAGCGGCCGGCCGGTCATCGTCGTGCTGCGCTTCCGGATCGAAGAACTCACCGGCAGCCGCGATCGCCTCGGCGGCGGCGTCCTGATCTTCCTGGCGGGTCGAGAGATCCTCGCCGCGCTTGATGCGCTCCGCCTCGTCGGCACTGCGTGCGACGATCACCGTAATGCTGGCCTCGACCTCGGGGTGCACGGCGATCGTCACCTTCTGCTGGCCGATGACCTTGATTGGGGAATCCAGCCAGACCTGCGGACGGGAAACCTTGATGCCGTCGGCCGCGAGGCTATCGACGATGTCGCGCACCGAAACCGAGCCGAACAGCTGACCCGACTCGGCCGCCTGGCGCAGGATGATGATCTCCTTGCCTTCGATCTTCTCTGCAACCTTATTGGCTTCACCCTTGGCTTGGAGGTTGTTGGCCTCGAGTTCGGCCTTCATGCCGTCATACCTGGCGCGGTTCTCGGCAGTGGCGCGCAGCGCCTTGCCGCGCTTGAGCAGGAAATTGCGGGCGAAGCCGTCGCGTACTTTGACGACTTCTCCCATCTGGCCGAGCTTGGCCACGCGTTCCAGCAGAATGACTTCCATTTTCGTTCTCCTTTGGATGATCGGTATCTTGAGGTTGGTGAAACTCTATGCCGTCGGCAGAGGCGGCGGCCGCGTGCGCAGGAAGCGCTCGCGCAAGCCGAACAGGGCGTCGGCGAGGCCGAGCAGGGTCATGGCGAACAGTGGCCAGAACAGAAAGATCATGATGGCGTAGCTGAAGACCAGCCAGATCGTGCGATTGCTCAGGGCCAGTGTCAGGGTATGCAGCACGGCGAGGCCCGTCAGCGCGTAGGCCGTCAGCAGTGCGCCGGTAACGGCCTTGGCGAAGATGGAAAGCAGTCCGCCGGTGAAGCAAAATGCAATGGCCACGCAGAGCGCCACCAGCGTCATCGGCGGCAGTGCGCTCGCCTTCAGATCGGGCCAGGGGCGAGTGAGGCGGCCGGATGTCCTGACGATCCTTCCGGCAAGCCAGAGGTTGACGGTCAACACGAGGATGGGGCCAGTGGGAAAGGCCGCGGGCGCCATCGCGGTCATCGTATCAATCATGCCTTCGTCGATGGTGACTCCGCGCAGCGCAAACATGCGCGCCATGCGCGCAAATCCCCGCTTCATGGCGGCCGCGATGGCCTCGGAGTCGGTGCCAATGGTCAGCAGCGTCACGAAAGCGAGCAGGGCGGCGATCCCGGCGATCCACAGCAGCAGACGGCCGGTCGGGTACCATTCCATCGCATCGGCAGGAGGTGCTGCGCCATTGCCTGCAGGGCCGGCGTTCGGGGCCGGGCGTCCCAGCAGGGCGAGGTGGCCGAGCCACCAGGCGGGCAGTGCAGCGGTCGTGGCATAGGCAATTGCGAAGGGCAGGCCGAACAGCAGTCCGAAGACGGATGCGGCCGCGACGCCGCCGATCGCGGCGGTGAGCGGGCCCCAGCCGATCGCCGCCACCATCAGCGGCAGCGGCGCCAGATTGAACAGGACAAGCGAGATCAGCGCGCCCGAAACGATCGAGGCGAACATCAGCGCTGAAGCCGCGCCGGCAGCAATGCCAATCAGCACAATCGCGATCATCGGGTGTCCCGCTCCTTTCGAGCGGTTAGAGGCTATCGGCCCCAACCATCGGCGACCGGGCGACCCGGAAGCCTTATGAGAGATCCCCGCGGCGCGGACGCCGCGGGGAAAAGAGGTGTTAGCGGATAACGTAAGGCAGCAGACCGAGGAAGCGGGCGCGCTTGATGGCGCGCGCCAACTCGCGCTGCTTCTTGGCGGACACCGCCGTGATGCGGCTCGGCACGATCTTGCCGCGCTCGGAGACGTAACGCATCAGCAGCTTGGAATCCTTGTAGTCGATCTTCGGCGCGTTGGGACCCGTGAACGGGCAGGTCTTGCGGCGGCGGAAAAACGGACGGCGTGCACCGGCGTCAGCCATGGTTCTTACTCCTCGTCCGTCGTTTCAGCGTCTTCGCGGGGGCGGCGCGGGCCGCGGTCGCCGCGATCACCACGGAAGCCGCCTTCGCGATCGCCGCGGAAGCCGCCTTCGCGGAAGCCGCCGCCGCGGTCGTCACGCTCGCGGTCGCGGTCGGCCTTGCGCATCATCGCCGACGGGCCTTCCTCGTGCTCCTCGACGCGCACGCTGAGATAGCGGATCACGTCTTCGCTGATGCGCTCCTGGCGCTCGATCTCGGCGATCGCCGAGGACGGCGCGTCGATGTTGAGCAGCACGAAGTGCGCCTTGCGGTTCTTGTTCATGCGGTAGGTGAGGGAGCGCACGCCCCAGTTCTCGGTCTTGGTGACCTTGCCGCCGGCCTGTTCGACAATGCCGGTCATCTGGGTCGTCAGTTCTTCCACCTGCTGGGTGCTCGCGTCCTGACGCGCGAGGAAGACATGCTCATAAAGAGGCATGGAGGTCCTTTCCTGGTGTTGGCGCGGCTCCCGGCGTCAAGCCCTTCGAGACCTTCGGAAAGGACTCGGGGATAGCTCAAGAAGGCGGGAACACGGGACGACGGACCGACTGGTCCTGCCACATCAACATCGCCTGAAAGGAGAGATTGCTGAGACCGTCCGTTCAGCTCCCGGCCGGGATCCACGGATGCGGGCCTTATAAGGGTTTTGGCCGGTCTGGCAAGGGAAAGCGGCTCCCGGACGGTAACAGAGGCATGGCCCGGAGGGGACGTGAGCGGTCCCATTGTCAAAAGCTGGAAAACAACCCCATGCAAAGTACGCCCCGGGGGGGAGTGACCGAACACTCTTGTCATATTTGTTTGTATGACATACAAACAACTGAGGCAGGAAACCATGACCCCAAAGCGCACCGGAACGGCTGCCGAGCCCATTGCCGGGGACCCCAAGCGCGCCGCAGGCGACCCCAAGCACGCCGCAAGCGGCCCGAAGCACGTCGCATGCGACCCCAAGCATGCGGCGCGCGCCACGCGTACGGCAGGCCGCAGGATGCGCTCGCTGCTGCTCGATGCCGCCAGCCGGCTGTTCAGGGAGCGTGGGCTCGCCGGAGCCTCGATTTCGGATATCGCAGCCGCCGCAGACGCTTTCCCGAGCCAGATCACCTATTACTTCCGCACCAAGGAGGCGCTGTTCGTCGAGGCTGCCTGCCGCGACATGCTCTATGTCGCGCGCGCCGCCGAGCAGGCTGCGCTGCAAGCTGAGAGCCCGCGCGACTACACCCGCGCCCTCGTCGAAGCGGTGACCAAGACAGATGCGGTCGCCTTCTTTGCGGAGGCGCTGACCCTGACGCGCCGCCGCCCCGATCTGGCGCCGCTGGTCGAGCGTACCGTCGAGCGGCTGCATGCCGAGGGCATGCGCGCCTATGCCGGCCAGATCGAGCGGCATGGTTGGCGCTCCTTGCGCGATCCCGATGCCTCGTCGCGGCGCTTCTGGGCGATTGCGATCGGCGTGATGGTCGAGGGATATGCGATGGGCCGCTCGCCGGAGGAGCTCGCCGCCGAAATGCTGCGCGTGCTCGGCGATCAGGCAACCACGAAGGCCGCAGGCCAACCGTTCCGCATCGTCGGCGGCGCGACCGAAGAAACATCCGAAGGGGAGAGTTCGTCATGACCGCACTTCGCATGCGTGCCCGCGAATTCCTCAGCGAAGACGAACTGGTCACGGTGCGCGAGCGCAAGACCTGGAAGGGTGTCGCGCTGATCGCGCATGCCTGGGCGCTGATCATCGGCTCCATCGCGCTGGTGGCGTGGTGGCCGAATCCGGTCACTTATCTTCTGGCCGTCGGCATCATCGGCTCGCGCCAGCTCGGGCTCGCGATCCTCATGCATGACGGCGCCCATGGCTGCCTGTCGCCGGACGAGAAGACCAACTTCTTCCTGAGCCAATGGTTCTGCGCCTATCCGGTGTTTGCGGAGACGCGCGCCTATCGCCGCTATCATCTGCAGCATCATGCGCGCACCCAGCAGGAGGATGACCCCGATCTCGTGCTGTCGGCGCCGTTCCCGATCACGAAGCTGAGCTATCGCCGCAAGTTCTGGCGCGATATTTCCGGGCAGACCGGCTATCAGCAGCGCAAGGCGCAACTGCTCAATGCGCTCGGCCCCCCGGACTGGCCGCTGTCGCAGCGCGCCGCGCATTTCTGGGCCAAGCTCGGTCCGCAATGCCTCGTCAATGCTGTGATGTTTGCCGCGCTTGCCGCGGCCGGGGTGTGGTGGGCTTATCCGCTGTTGTGGCTGGTGCCGCTATTGACCTGGATGATGGTGATCACCCGCATCCGCAACATCGCCGAACATGCCGTCGTTCCCGACAGCAAGGACCCACTGCGCAATACGCGCACCACCCACGCCAATTTCCTCGAGCGGCTGTTCATCGCGCCGTACTACGTGAACTACCATCTCGAGCATCATCTCCTGTTCTATGTGCCCTGTTACAACCTGCCGCGCGTGCATCGCATTCTCGCGCGCAGCCATCTCGCCGGGCGGATGGAGACCCAGCCGAACTATCCGGCCGTGCTGCGGCTGGCGACGGCCAAGCCCGATCGCGAGGACCGTCCCGGCCAGCTCGTCAACAGCCTGCGCCGCGCGCGGGCAGGGGACGCCGTCGGCGGCGACCAGAAGGCGGGCGGGTTTTAGGAAGATCGAGACTTCATGCGAAAGGCGTCATGCGCGCCGCCTTCGATCTTGGTGCCGAGGCCGCTGTTCAGCCTGTTGGTAGCGTTGAAGATTGCCACGATTTGAACAGTCTCGAGAATCTCCGGTTCGGACAGGCCGGCAGCTCTCAAGCGGTCGAGACCGCTCTCGTCGGCAAGCTGTGGCGTCACCGTAAGCGCAGCCGCGAATTCAGCCAGTGCACGCATGCGCGGGGAGATTTCGGCACGGCGCCAGTTGGCCACCAACACATCGACGGTCCGGGCCGGCATGCCGTGTGCCGAAAGCGCGCCCGCGTGGGTGATGATGCAGGCCTCGCATCGATTCTCGAGGCTGACCACGAGGGCAACGAGTTCGCGCTCCTGGCCGGAAAGCAGGCAGTCGTTACCGCGCATCAGCCGGTTGATATAACCCTGGAACAGCGCAAGCCGATCGGCCTCGAAGGGGATCTTCAGAAATTCGCGCACGTAACCGAGCCGCTTCAGCGACTCCTCCCACATCGCCTTGATGGCCGGTGCGGGGTCGGTCACGTCGTCGAGCCGAAGCCACGATGCCCTGCTGCGCTGTTCCCCCATCAGATCGCTCCTCTTTTTTCTGGACTGTCTTGGAAACAGTCTACTTTGCCGACTGCTCCGTTGGCGAGGCTGAGAGGTTGGCACTACCGGTCGCTATCGCCGGCCCGCCCGAAACGGGAAATCCTCGATTTCTGTGCCTGCGCCCTGGCTTCACCCCCAAAAGGAGTGCTGGACGGCGGCTTGACATGACGGCCCGGGTCGGTGACTTACGCCCAATCTCAAGAGAATTCAGGGACGGTCAGGGAGCGCCGATGACGGCAGCATTTACATTTCCGGGGCAGGGATCGCAGGCGGTCGGCATGGGCAAGGCGCTCGCCGAGGCCTTTCCCGTCGCGCGGGCGGTATTTGACGAGGTCGATGCGGCGCTGGGCGAGAAGCTGACCTCCATCATCTGGGACGGTCCGGCCGAGACGTTGCAGCTTACTGAGAACGCCCAGCCGGCGCTGATGGCGGTCTCGATCGCAACGCTGCGCGTGCTGGAGAGCGAGGCCGGATTTTCCGTGGGCCGGGACGCCGCCTTTGTCGCCGGACATTCGCTCGGCGAATATTCGGCGCTGGCCGCGGCCGGCAGCTTCACGCTTTCCGACACCGCGCGGCTGTTGCGCATCCGCGGCCTTGCCATGCAGAAGGCGGTGCCGGTCGGCGTCGGCGCCATGGCGGCGCTGCTTGGACTCGAATATGACGCGGCGGTCGAGGTCGCCAATGAGGCCGCCCAGGGGCAGGTCTGTCAGGCGGCGAACGACAATGGCGGCGGGCAGGTGGTCGTCTCCGGCGACAAGGCGGCCGTGGATCGCGCCGTCGAGATCGCCAAGACCAAAGGCGCAAAACGCGCGATGCTGCTGCCGGTATCCGCACCCTTCCATTGTGCGCTGATGCAGCCGGCAGCGGATGCGATGGCGAAGGCGCTTGCCGACGTCACCATCAAGGCGCCGGCCGCGCCGCTGGTCAGCAACGTGCTGGCAGCTCCGATCACCGACCCCGCCGAGATCCGCCGCCGTCTGGTCGAGCAGGTCACCGGCACCGTGCGTTGGCGCGAGTCGGTCGCCTGGATGGCCGGTCAGGGTGTGACGCGTTTCTTCGAGATCGGCGCCGGCAAGGTGCTGAGCGGGCTCGTCAAGCGCATTGCGGACGGCGCGGTCGGGGTCTCCGTCGGCGGGCCCGGCGACATCGCCGCGGCGAAGGAAGCGCTGGCGGCTGCGAAGACTTAAGAGGCCACAGACGGGCCTGCATCCTTCGAGACGCGCGCGTGGCGCGCTCCTCAGGATGAGGAAC
>JAHCKB010000264.1 GCA_026125985.1 Bradyrhizobium sp. | reverse complement strand
GGATTTCCGGCGGCACGGTCATGCCGTTCTTGATGTCGGCATGGCGCTGGCCGCGCAGCGGCAGATCGACGGTGACGAACAGCGCGGTGCAGCCGGCGCGGTGAGCGCGCGCGATGACTTCCTCGCTGAAGCCGCGGTCGCGAAACACATAAAGCTGAAACCAGAACGGCTGCGTGGTCGCCGAACGCACGTCCTCGATCGAGCAGATCGACATCGTGCTCTGCGTGAAGGGGATGCCGGCGGCTTGTGCCGCGCGGCAGGCGTGAATTTCACCGTCGCCATGCTGCATGCCGAGCAGACCGACCGGGGCGAGGATCAGCGGCATCGTGGCCGGCTCGCCGAGGATGGTGGTGGAAAGATCGCGCTTCGACACGTCGACCAGGATGCGCTGGCGGAACTTGATCTGCTGCAGATCTTCCGAGTTGGCGCGCAGCGTGTCCTCGGTATAGGACCCGCGGTCGGCGTAATCGAAGAACGCCTTGGGCACCCGCCGCTTGTGCAACAGGCGCAGGTCTTCGATGCAGGTGACATGCTTCATGGACATTTCCGGCGGCCCCTCTTGTCTCGTCCCGGCTTGCGCCTGCGGCTTTCGACGTCTCCTACCATGCTTGGGCGCTCGGCCAAATCCTGCGGAACAAGGCGCTGCGATTCGGCATCATGCGCCGGCGGGACGAAATCCCGGCGGAAGGCCGTTAGCGTACGGAAGGGGTGAGCCGAACGCCGCAGGGCCCAAGCGTTCGCATCTGGCATAATCGTTGTGAAATCAGCGTATTAGGCCAATTTCGCAGCCGCCCGGTCGTAATGATTCATCATATTTCTTGAAGCCAATTCGGTGCCGCAGGGATTATAACCCCTCCACGCTATCGTAACGGGAACGAGGCTCCTGCCGGGATCGGGAAGCCTCGAACCGCCTTTGGGGGTTACATGAGCCGCAAATATTTCGGTACCGACGGGATTCGGGGCCGCGCCAACGGGCTGATCACGCCGGAGCTCGCGCTCAAGGTGGGACAGGCGGCGGGTCTCGTGTTTCAGCGCGGCGACCACCGCCATCGCGTCGTCATCGGCAAGGACACGCGGCTGTCCGGCTACATGATCGAATATGCCCTGGTCGCGGGCTTCACCTCGGTCGGCATGGACGTGCTGCTGCTCGGCCCGATGCCGACGCCGGCGGTTGCCATGCTGACCAAGTCGATGCGCGCCGATCTCGGCGTGATGATCTCGGCCTCGCACAATCTGTTCGAGGACAACGGCATCAAGCTGTTCGGCCCGCAGGGCTTCAAGCTGTCCGATGACGTCGAGAAGCAGATCGAGCAACTGCTCGACGAGCCGATCGATCGTCGCCTGGCGGAGAGCGCGAGCCTTGGCCGGGCCCGGCGCATCGACGGCGTGCATGACCGCTACATCGAATTCGCCAAGCGCACGCTGCCGCGCGAACTTTCGCTCGACGGCCTGCGCGTCGTGATCGACTGCGCCAACGGCGCGGCCTACCGGGTGGTCCCGGAAGCGTTGTGGGAACTGGGAGCCGATGTCGTGCCGATCGGGGTCGATCCCGATGGCTTCAACATCAACAAGGAATGCGGCTCGACCTCGCCGGAGGCGCTGGCGAGAAAGGTGCGCGAGATGCGCGCCGATATCGGCATCGCGCTGGACGGCGACGCCGATCGCGTCATCCTCGTCGACGAGCGCGGTCATGTCGTCGACGGCGACCAGTTGCTGGCGGTCATCGCGCAGAGCTGGAAGGAAGAGGGCCGCTTGTCGCGTCCCGGCATCGTCACGACGGTGATGTCCAATCTCGGCCTCGAGCGCTTCCTGCAGGGACAGGGGCTCGAAATGACTCGCACGCCGGTCGGCGACCGCTACGTGCTCGAGCGGATGCTGAAGGGCGGCTACAATCTCGGCGGCGAACCGTCGGGTCACATCATCCTCTCCGACTACGCCACCACCGGCGACGGCTTCGTCGCGGCGTTGCAGGTGCTGGCGGTGGTGCAGAAGCTGCGCCGTCCGGTGTCGGAAGTCTGCCACCGCTTCGATCCGCTGCCGCAGATACTCAAGAACGTGCGCTACAAGAGCGGCAAGCCGCTCGACGATGTCAGCGTCAAGTCGGCGATCGATGCCGGCGAAAAGCGCCTCAACGGCCACGGCCGCCTCCTGATCCGCCCGTCCGGCACCGAGCCGGTCATCCGCGTGATGGCCGAAGGCGAGGACCGCGTCATGGTGGAAGAGGTGGTCGACGAGATCGTGCATGCGCTCGGCCGCGCTGCTGCCTGAACCCTCCGCAAGTCCCGCTCGCTTCTGCGGGAGGAGAGGCGAAGGGCGGAGTTCGTGGCAGCGGCTCCGCGCATCTCAGCCATAGTGTAATGATGGTGGCGCAGACGCCGGCTCCGGCGTAGGAAAGGGGAAGATTTCCCCTGCGTCCCACAAGGATTTTGCCTTGAACAGGTCCGTCAACGTCTCCGAAGAAGCGCTGGTCACGCCGGTGCTGGTGCCGGAGGTGACGGCGGAGGCGCCATCGCGCACGCGGGCGGCGGGGCCGGCCTATGTCGTGCTCGCCGGCATCTCGCTCTCCCACTTCCTCAACGATACCATGCAGTCGTTGATCGCTTCGGTCTATCCGATCCTGAAGGCCAACTACGCGCTCGACTTTGCGCAGATCGGCATGATCACGCTGGCCTTCCAGTTCACCGCCTCGCTGTTGCAGCCGGTGGTGGGCTACTTCACCGACAGGAAGGCGCAGCCCTTCTCGCTCGCCATCGGCATGGGCTTCACCTTCGTCGGCCTGTTGATGCTCGCAGTGGCCGGCCAGTACACCACGATCCTGATCGCCGCCTCGCTGGTCGGTCTCGGATCGGCGGTGTTCCATCCGGAGTCGGCGCGTATCGCGCGGCTCGCCTCGGGCGGACGTTACGGTTTCGCGCAATCGGTGTTCCAGCTCGGCGGCAGTTTCGGCACGTCGATGGGGCCGGTGCTGGCGGCGCTGATCGTGGTGCCGTTCGGCCAGCCCTCTATCGCCTGGTTCTCGATTATCGCCTTCGTGGCGATCGTGATCCTGACACGGATCGGAATCTGGTACCGGCCGCAGGTCGCAGGCAGGAAGACGGCGAAGGTCGAGCTGCATCCGGACCACCCGGATTCCCGTCGCGTGATGATTGCGATTGCCGTGCTGGTGGCGCTTTTGTTTTCCAAGCAGCTCTATGTTTCCAGCCTGTCGAGCTACTACATTTTCTATCTCATAGACAGGTTCGGTGTGTCGACACAGGCAGCCCAGCTCTATCTCTTCATCTTCCTGGCTGCAAATGCGGTCGGCGCCTTCTTCGGCGGGCCGCTCGGCGATCGCTTCGGCCGCAAGTACATTATCTGGATATCCATCCTCGGCGCGCTGCCTTTCACGCTGGCGCTGCCTTATGCCGGGCTCGCAGGCAGCGCCGTGCTGACCGTGTTCATTGGCCTCATCCTTTCCTCGGCGACATCCTCGATCATCGTGTTCGCGCAGGAACTGATGCCGCATCGCTTCGGCATGATCTCCGGCGTGTTCTTCGGTGTCGCCTTCGGTATCGGCGGACTCGGCGCCGCCGTGCTCGGCAAGCTCGCCGATCACACCTCGATCGGCTTCGTCTATCACCTCTGCGCCTTCCTGCCCGCCATCGGCCTGTTCGCGGTGTTCCTGCCCGTCATGCCGAAGCAGCTCCGCTGAGAGATTGCGCAGACGTAAACGCGCGGGCGCATCATCAACGACTTGTTAGCAACTGTGACCGCTGCGCCGCGTTTCGTTGTGACGCGAATGCATTGCTCTCGCTTCTGTCCGGCTAGTGCAGGCGAGGCTCGTCAGAAATTATCAACCTTAATAATTAGGGTTAAGTGCCGCTTAAGCATTTGGTGCCATCGTCCCAGCGTGAGTTTTTGGATGTGAGGCTTCCTGTCTGCCTCACCGGACAAGAGGACGAAGCCAATGCGTAGCGTGAAGTTTCTTATTGCCGCCGGTGCGGCCACTCTGATGTCAACCGCGGCGTTCGCTGCCGACATGGCGATCGCGCCCCCGCCGGCCTACGCGCCGCCTCCGGTTGTCGAAGATTTCGGTGGCTGGTATCTGCGCGGCGACATCGGCTTTTCCAATCAGCGCGTCAGCCGCCTGAACAACGCCCTGGATGCGCTTGCCACCAGCTCGGTCCAGAACCTGAGCTTCGGCACTGCCGGCATCTTCGGTCTCGGCGCAGGTTATCGCTTCAACAACTGGTTCCGCGCGGATGTCACGGGTGAGTATCGCGGCAATTCGCAGTTCTTCGGAACCGACTATCTTACCTATCCCGGTCCCGCCTTCGGCGCGGACGTTTATCACGCCACCAAGTCGGAATGGGTCGTTCTCGGCAACGCCTATCTCGACCTTGGCACCTGGTGGTGTGTGACTCCGTTCATCGGCGCCGGTGTCGGCGGTGCGCGGGTATCCATCGCCAACTTCACCGACATCAATACGCCCACGAACGGCGTTGCCTACGGCGACAATGTCGCCAAATGGAATCTGGCCTGGGCGCTGCACGCCGGTGTCGCCTACAAGGTCACTCCGAACTTCACGGTCGAGCTTGCCTATCGCTATCTCGACATGGGTGACGGCCTGACCGGCGATCTACGCACCTTCAACGGCATCAATGCCATCAACAATCCGACCACCTTCAAGAGCATCACGTCGCATGACCTGAAGCTGGGCGTGCGTTGGGATCTGAACACTCCGCAGCCGGTGTATCAGCCGCCGCTGGTGCGCAAGGGTTAATCGCTCTCCCGTTTTGTAAACGGTCATCGACGGCGCGGGAAATTTCCCGCGCCGTTTTGTTTTGCGCGCAGCGCATGAGGCTTGCGAAAGAGATCGCGACAAAGCGCGCACACGAAACGATTGGTTAAGGTTAACAGGCGATGATCAGCGCGTGAGTTAGCGAGTCTGATGGAGCGTTGCGATGCGTAGGTTCGTGCTGGCGACGGCGATGATCGGGATGGCATTCGGTGCCCAGGCGGCTGACCTGCCGATCCTTCGCGGAAGTTTCTCCGACGGGCTGGGCAGGGGGACGGTCAACTGGGCCGGAGCTTATATCGGCGGCCAGGCCACGCACGGCGCGGCGGACATGAACTTCGCAAATTCCGGCCAGGATCTTCTTGCCCAGCTTCTGAACAACGTCGATCTCGAAACGCAGTTCAACATTTCACAGTGGCCGGTGCTCGGCACGGCCCACATGCAAAGCAGCGGGTATGGCGGTTTCCTGGGCTACAATTTCCAGTGGGACGAGGCGCTCTTCGGCATCGAGCTGAATTATACCCACGGCAAGTTCTTCGGGGCCTCCAGCGGCGGCCAGACTCGCTCATTCCAGTATCCGACGGACTATCTCTCGACAGCGTCCGTATCATCCAGCTCGTCGCTGAGGATCACGGATTACGGATCGGTACGATTTCGCGGCGGCTACGCATTCGACCGCTTTCTGCCCTACGGATTCGCTGGCGTCGCGCTGGGACAAGCGGACATCAACCGCAGGGCGGATACCTACCTGTACTATCAGTATGTCGGCACGGCCATCCCGCCGTTGCCCAACCTTGGACCGGCAATCAATAGCCTGACGGACAACGCCAACGCACATTTCATATACGGGTTGGCGGGCGGCCTTGGCCTCGACATGATGCTGTACTCTGGCCTCTTTGCTCGCGTGGAATGGGAATATCTTCGTTTCAGCTCGAGCGACAACACCAGCGTCAATACCACGGTCAATACCGTGCGCGCCGGCGTCGGCTACAAGTTCTGATCGGCGGCCGCCGCCAGCCTTCGCCTTGACATGAAATCGCGCGGCTGTTCGGATGCCGCCTCCATCCAGGGGGGCGGGCGTCTTGATCAAGATTTTCGGCGATACCAATTCCGGCAATTGCCTGAAGGTGAAGTGGGTGTGCGACCGCCTGCGGCTGCCCTATCGCTGGATCGACATTGACACCATGAAGGGCGAGACCCGTACGCCCGAGTTTCTCAAGCTCAACGGTGCCGGCCAGGTGCCGACCATCGAGCTCGACGACGGCCGTACGCTGGCGCAGTCCAACGCTATCATCCGCTATCTCGCGCGCGGCAGCGAGCTGATTCCCGCGGATGCCTATGCGGCTGCGAAAATGGACGAGTGGCTGTTCTGGGAACAGTACAGCCACGAGCCCTACATCGCCGTTTGCCGCTTCCAGATGGTCTATCTCAAGAAGGGCATATCCGATCTCGACCCCGAAAAGGTCAAGCGGGGTCACGCCGCGTTGGCCCGAATGGAGCAGCATTTGGCGGCCTCGCGCTTCCTCGTGGGTAACACGCTCTCGCTCGCCGATGTGTCGTTGCTTGCCTATACCCGCGTCGCTCATGAAGGAGGCTTCGATCTCGCCGGCTATCCGTCGGTGCGGCGCTGGATCGGCGAAGCCGAAGGAATGCTTGGTCTTTCTCCTGCGCGATGAGCGTCGCGCCGGCCGGCGTTCGCTGCAGGGTGAGATATCCCGTTAATAACCGATAAACTAACGAAAGCTTTGTCATCTCCGATGCAGGCGCGTCGCCGCATTTGCTGCGTATT
>JAHCKB010000263.1 GCA_026125985.1 Bradyrhizobium sp. | reverse complement strand
CAAGATGTTCGCAAAGGGGGTCACCTGCAGCGACTGCCACGACCCGCATAGTGCGTCGCTGAAGGCGCCTGGCGACGGCGTCTGCGCGCAATGTCATTCGCCAGGGAAATACGAATCTGCCGCGCATCGGTATCACGACGATGTTTCGCCGCCACCCGCCTGCGCTTCCTGCCACATGCCGGCACGTCGCTACATGGTCGTGGACCGCCGCCACGACCACAGCTTTCGTATTCCCCGTCCCGATCTGTCGGTGCGGTTGGGGACACCGAATGCGTGTAACGATTGCCACCGCGACAAGCCAGCTCATTGGGCCGCTCAGCAGATCGAGGCATGGTTCGGCCCGCAACGGCAAGGCTACCAGACCTATGCCGCTGCCTTTCACGCCGCCTGGAACGAAGGGGGCGATGCCCAGGCACGTCTTGCGGCGATTGCGGGTGCAGGCGACGTTCCCGGAATCGCGCGCGCCAGCGCGCTGGCCGATCTTCCGACGCCTGATGTCAATCTGATCAGTCGGGGGCTTTCCGACCCGGATCCGCTGGTGAGATCGGGAGCGCTCGATGCACTGGAAGGGATGCCGGTCGACCATCTCTGGCCGCTGGCCTCAGCGCAACTGGCCGACCCGGTCCGCGGCGTGCGTATCCGCGCCGCCGAACTTCTGGCTTCCGTCCCGGCGGCGCAACGGCCTGTAGCCGACGGCGACAAGTTCGCGCTGGCCGCAGCCGAGTTCGTGGCCGCGCAGAAGTTGAATGCGGATCGCCCGGAAGCGCGCACCGCTCTTGGCAGCTTTTTCGCCAGGCAATCCAACGCAACTGATGCGGAGGCGGAGTATCGCGCCGCCCTCGGTCTTGATCCCTCCTTTGCACCGGCCGCCATCAACCTTTCCGACCTGTACCGCCAGCTAGGGCGCGACAGCGACGGCGAGCGAATTTTGCGCGAGTCTCTCTCGAGGTCGCCCCAGGACGCTTCGCTTCACCACGCGCTTGGCCTGACCCTCGTTCGTCAGAAGCGTAACGAGGCGGCGCTCGAAGAATTGCGTCAGGCGGCGTCACTGGACCCAGGCCAGGCACGCTACGCCTATGTCTATGCCGTCGGGTTGAATTCCGCCGGGCGGCGCGACGATGCGCTTGGCGTGTTGAAGGAGAGTCTGCGCCGGCATCCCAACAATCTGGATCTACTTTCGGCGGCAGTAAATTTCAGTCGCGAGAAGGGCGACGATGTGTCGACCCTGGAATATGCTGAGCGATTGGCGCGGCTCGTACCGGACAACTCGGGCCTGGCTGATCTGATTAGAAAACTCAGGCGATAGATGACGAGTTGTTTCGAAGCTCGCGGGGGCCGGATTTGGCCCAAAAGCGGATTGCTTTTCCTGCCGTACTGCACGATTTCGCAATCCGCCTGAGCCGTGTTACACGTCCGCCATCGTCCCTCCACCGAGCGACCGGTTTGGCCAAGCGCAAGCGAGTTTTGAAATGGCAGCGCGATCCCGAGGGGATGCGGCTGCGCATCCTCGAAGCCGCTAAGCAGGAATTTGCCGCCCACGGGATCGGCGGGGCGCGGGTTGACCGTATCGCGCAAAAGGCCGGCGCCAACAAGCGCATGCTTTATTATCACGTCGGCAACAAGGAAGACCTCTATCTCGCGGTGCTGGAGGGCGCCTACGAGAAGATCCGCGCCGAGGAGCGCGAGCTCGATCTCGAACATCTCGATCCGCCCCAGGCGATCGAACGGCTGATCGACTTCACCTGGAACTATTTCATCCGCAATCCCGAGTTTCTCGCGCTGCTCAACACGGAGAATCTTGCGCAAGCGAAACACCTGAAGCGCTCCACCAGGGTGAAGTTGATGCATTCGCCTTTCGTGGAAATGATCCGCGACGTGGTGCAGCGCGGCGTAAAGAGCGGCGATTTCCGCGTCGCTGTCGATCCGGTGCAGCTCTACATATCCATCGCCGCGCTCGGCTTCTTCTATCTCTCCAATAGCGCAACCCTCAGCGTGATCTTCGGCCGCGACCTCCTTGGCAAGGAAGCAAAGGACGAGCGGCTCCAGCACATGGTCGGCCTGGTGCTGGCCGCGCTGACCGGCGAGGCGATGCCGTCCTTTGAGCGGGGCAGGGAATTTCCGGAAAAGGTCCAGCCTCCGGAGCGCCGTACCGCCTGACGGTCCCGATCAGCCGGCAAACGAACCTCCCGCTGTGCGCTGGACAGTATTTATCCATCGGGTTAATTTGTCGCGATCATGCCGCCACGCCTAGCCGTCCGCGATATCGCCTTTTTCGAACGTCCCGTGACATTCGCGCGGCCGTTTCGCTTTGGCGCCGTCACCATCGATGCGGCGCCGCAGGCCTTCGTGCTGGTCGAGATCGATGTGGAGGGCAGGGGCAGGGCGGTCGGCGCCTCGGCCGAACTGCTCGCGCCGAAATGGTTCGACAAGCGGCCGCATGTGTCGCCGGACGAGACGGTCGAGCAATTGCGCTGCTCGCTCCTGATCGCGCGCCAGCTCTATCTCGCGCACAGGAATTTCGACACGGCCTTCGGCCTGCATGCCGCCTGCATCGCGCGGCAGGTCAAACATTGCGGGAAGGAGGACATTCCCCCGCTCGCCGCGGCCTACGGGCTGGCCGAGATCGACAAGGCGATCCTGGATGCGCTGCTGCGCGCCACCAGCATGAACTTCTTCGACGGCATGGTGCAGAACATAGCCGGCATCGATGCGCGGCTGTCGGGCGATCTCGCCGATGGCGACATCGCGACCTTCCTCGGCGGCCGCAGGCGGCCGGAGCGGGTTGCGGTCAGGCACACGGTCGGTCTGGATGACCGGATCGAGGGCGATGGCGGCGTCGCCGACGCAAAGGCGAATGCGGGGGCGCGCTATTTCAAGCTCAAGCTCGGCGGCGATCCCGTCGGCGACGCCGATCGTCTGGTGCGGATCGGCGGGGAACTCGCTCGTCTGCCATACGACTACAAGGTCACGCTCGACGCCAATGAGCAATATGCCGACCTCAAAGCGCTTGGTGTGCTGATCGGCCGCCTTGAGCGCGACAGCGCGCTGCGGCCCATTGCGTCGAAATTGCTTTATGTCGAGCAGCCGATGCCGCGCAGCGTCACGCGAAAATCGCCGCTCGGTGCGCTGGCGAAATACGACTTCATCGTCGACGAAGCCGATGATTCCTACAACGCCTTTCCGGCAGTGCGAGCGCTGGGCTATCGCGGCATCTCCTCGAAATCCTGCAAGGGCATTTACAAGTCCATCGTCAATGCCGTCCGCGCGGCCAAGTGGAGCGCGGAAGGCGCGCCGCATTTCATTGCCGGCGAGGACCTCTCCTGTCAGGCGGGCCTTGCCGTGCAGCAGGATCTGGCGCTGGGCGCGCTGATCGGCATCACGCATGCCGAGCGCAACGGCCATCATTATGTCGACGGCTTCGCCGGCACGCCCGCCGCAGAGGCCGAGCGCTTCCTCGCCGCGCACTCCGATCTTTACGAGATGCGCGACGGTGCGGTCCGGCTCGCCATCCACGGCGGCGATCTGCTCACGGGATCGCTCGCTGCCCCCGGTTTTGCCAGCGCCGTTCATCCGGACTGGTCGACCATCGCGCCGCTGGCTCAACCGAAAACGATCCTCAAGGAGCAGACTGCATGACCGTCAAACGCCTCGGCCTGATCATGAACGGCGTCACAGGCCGAATGGGTCTCAACCAGCATCTGATCCGTTCCATCGTCGCGATCCGCGATCAGGGCGGCGTGCTGCTTGCCAATGGCGATCGCGTCATGCCCGATCCGATTCTCGTCGGCCGCGACGCCGGGAAAGTCGCGGCGCTGGCCAAACGTTTCAACATCGCGCGCCACACCGCCGATCTCGACAAGGCGCTATCCGACCGGAACGACGAGGTCTTCTTCGATTCCGCCACCACGCAGGCACGCCCCTCGTTGCTGACCAAGGCCATCAATGCCGGCAAGCATGTCTATTGCGAGAAGCCGATCGCCACCAACCTCGACGAAGCGGTGGCGGTGGTGAAACTCGCCAATGCAAAAGGCGTCAAGCACGGCACCGTGCAGGACAAGCTGTTCCTGCCCGGCCTGAAGAAGCTCGCCTTCCTGCGCGACTCCGGCTTTTTCGGCCGCATGCTCTCGGTGCGCGGCGAGTTCGGCTACTGGGTGTTCGAGGGCGGCTGGCAGGAGGCGCAGCGTCCCTCCTGGAACTACCGCGCCGAGGACGGCGGCGGCATCATCCTCGATATGGTTTGCCACTGGCGCTACGTGCTCGACAATCTTTTCGGCGAGGTCGAGAGCGTGTCCTGCATCGGCACGACGGATATTCCCGAGCGCTATGACGAGAAGGGACAGAAATACAAGGCGACCGCGGACGATTCCGCCTATGCCACGTTCCGCCTCAAGGGCGGCGTCATCGCCCACATCAACATGAGCTGGGTGACGCGCGTCTATCGCGACGATCTCGTCACTTTCCAGGTCGACGGTACGCTGGGCTCGGCGGTCGCAGGTCTCTCCGACTGCATGATCCAGGCCCGTCAGGCCACACCGCGGCCGGTGTGGAATCCCGACGAGAAGCGCCTTCACGATTTCTACGCCGACTGGCAGAAGCTGCCCGACAACGTGGTCTACGACAACGGATTCAAGGAGCAGTGGGAGATGTTCATCCGCCATGTCTGCGAGGACGCGCCCTACAAGTACACGCTGCTCGAAGGCGCCAAGGGCGTCCAATTGGCCGAATGCGCGTTGCAGAGCTGGAAGGAGCGGCGCTGGATCGACGTCGCACCGATCACAGCATGATCCGGAAAAGTGGGCGCCTTGTTCCGGTCGGATCATGCCAAACCAAAAACGTCTGAGGAGGTTCTGTCATGAACAAGCCCGTCCTGCCGATGTCCTCGCTGTCGCTGAACTTGCCCACGGCGGATCGCAGGATCGAGACGTATCGCCTGGCGGCCTCGCGCACGTTTCCGGCAAGGCTCGAAGGCGCGCTGAACCGGGTGGCTTTCTCGGCCGTTCATGTCGTCGCCGATCCGCGCGCCGACAACGATCCGTGGCTTTCGGCCGCAATCGACTGGGACCGCACGATCGCCTTCCGCGAGCATGTCTGGAATCTCGGCCTCGGCGTTGCCGAAGCCATGGACACCGCGCAGCGCGGCATGGGGCTCGACTGGCCGACATCGCTGGAGCTGATCCAGCGCTCGGTGCGCGCCGCAGGCGCTCGCGGCGCGCTGGTGTTTTCCGGCGCCGGAACCGACCATCTTGCGGTGGAAGACGCCAGGACGATCGACGACGTGATCCGCGCCTATGAGGAGCAGATCTCCGCGGTGGAGAAGGCCGGTGGCCGCATCATCCTGATGGCTTCGCGCGCGCTTGCGAAGATCGGCCGCAGTGCCGACGACTACGCAAAGGTCTATGACCGCGTGCTGTCGCAGGTAAGGGAGCCCGTGATCATTCACTGGCTCGGCGACATGTTCGATCCCGCACTGGCCGGCTACTGGGGTACGGCCGATCTCGACCGGGCGATGGATACCGCGGTCGCCATCATCAATGCCAATGCCGCCAAGGTCGACGGCGTCAAGGTCTCGCTGCTCGACAAGCAGCGCGAGATCGACATGCGCCGCCGCCTCGACAAGAACGTGAAAATGTACACCGGCGACGACTTCAACTATGCCGAACTGATCGCCGGCGACGTCCACGGCTTCTCGCACGCGTTGCTCGGCATTTTCGATGCCATTGCGCCGGCAGCGTCCTATGCGCTGTCGCGGCTTGCGGCAGGGGACGAGGCCGGCTTCCACGATGTGCTCGGCCCGACCGTGCCGCTGTCGCGCCATATCTTTCGCGCGCCCACCCGCTTCTACAAGACCGGCGTCGTGTTCATGGCCTATCTCAATGGCCATCAGGATCACTTCACCATGATCGGCGGGCAGGAGAGCGCGCGTTCGACGCTGCATCTTTCCGAACTGTTTCGCCTTGCTGACAAGGCCGGACTTCTTGCCCATCCCGAGACGGCGACGCGTCGGATGAAGGCGTGGCTTGCGACGCGCGGCGTCGAGGCGTGATGCGCGATTTCTCGTCCGATCATCGCTGGCTGTCGCTGAACACCGCTACCGTCCGCAAGCAGGCCGATCTGATCGGGATCGTCGAGGCCTGCGCGCGCCATGGCATCCGCGCCATCGATCCCTGGCGCGACCAGGTGGCAGCCGTCGGGCTCGACCGCGCCGTGCGCGCGGTGCGCGACGCCGGGCTCGAACTGTCAGGCTATTGCCGCGGCGGCATGTTCGTGTCCGATGCGGCCCGCCGCGGCGAGGTGCGCGACGACAACCGCCGCGCGGTCGATGAGGCCAAGGCGCTGGGCGCTCCCTGCGTCGTGCTCGTTGTCGGCGGCCTGCCGCAATATTCACGGCCGGGGAGCGATCCTTCGAAGGACATCGCGGCTGCGTGGGGCCAGGTGCATGACGGCATCGCCGAGATGCTGGAATATGCGCGCACTGCGAATATGCCGCTTGCCATCGAGCCGCTGCATCCGGCCTATGCCGCCGACCGCGCCTGCGTCAACACGACGAGGCAGGCGCTCGACCTCTGCGATGCCATCGACCCCGCGCGCTCGTGCATGCTCGGCGTAGCGCTCGACGTCTATCACATCTGG
>JAHCKB010000262.1 GCA_026125985.1 Bradyrhizobium sp. | reverse complement strand
TGGTCGACGCCTCGATCATGCCGACCCTGATCGGCGGCAACACCAATGCGCCGACCATCATGATCGGCGAGAAGGCCGCCGACATGATCAAGGCCGAGATGCGGGCGAACTGATCCATGACGCGTGCAAGACGGCTAGGCATCGCGGCGGCGGTTCTGCTCGGCGTGTTCGTCCTCTATGAGGTGGTAACGTCTTTTCTCGCCTATACAGCAGATGCCTATGTGCACTCCGATCTGGTATCGCTGGCGCCGCAGGTCACCGGTCGCGTCATCGCGGTACATGTCGCCGACAATCAGGATGTGAGAGAGGGCGACCTGCTCGCCAGCATCGATGCGGAGCCTTTCCGGCTTGTCGTCGACCAGCGCCGCGCCGAAGCCGAAGAGGCGCGCGCGCAGATCGCCTCGGGCCAGAGCGCAATCGCCTCGGCACAGGCGGCGCTGAAGGCCGCGACGTCTGCGGCCGATCTCGCGCAGGAGACGCAGACGCGGCTGTCGGCTCTCGCCAGATCGCAGGACATATCGCAGGCCGCACTCGACCAGGCCAATGACGGGCTGCGGCGCGCCAATGCCGCACGCGAAGCCGCGCTGGATGCCGTGGCGCTGACGCAATCCATGCTTTCAAAGCATGAGGCGGCGCGGACACGGGCGACCGCCGCGCTGGCGCTCGCCGAGTGGCAGCTTGCACGCACCAAATTGATTGCACCGACCAGCGGCACTGTCACGTCGCTGACGCTGCGTGTCGGCGACACTGCGCTGGCCGACGTGCCGCTGATCGGCATCGTCGATGCAAAAGCCTGGCGTATCATCGCCAACTACAAGGAAAGCTATCTCCGCGGATTTGCCGTCGGCGACACCGCCTGGGTGTCGCTGGATTCCAGTCCCTGGACGCTGCGCCGCGCCAAGGTCGCCAGCATCGCCCGCGGCATCAGCCGTGATCCGGCGCCGGAGCGACTGCTGCGCTACGTCGCGCCGACCACCGACTGGATCCGCCTGCAACGGCGTTTTCCGGTGACGCTGACATTGGTCGATCCGCCGGCCGACATGAAGCTCTATATGGGCGCCGATGCGCGCGTGCTGGTTCTGCCGTGAGCGCTCCGCGAGCCGGTGCCGCATTCCTGTTGCAGGAAGCCGTCGCAGGGCTACGCCGGGAACTCGCTGAGATCGAACTGACGGGCACGCGCGGCGGACAATGCACAAGGGCCGTGCTGGCGGTGATATTGTCAGTCATCGTCGCATTGTGGCTGCGGCTTGATGCGCCCTGGTGGGCGGCGATCAGCGCGTTCGTGTCGCTGCAGGCCACCGCGCCCTCTTCCATCGCGCGTGGCATGCTGCGCATTGCCGGCACGGCTGCCGGCGCTGCGCTCGCCGTCCTGATCATGTCGAAACTGGCCGAGGATACCGTCGCCATCAGCCTCGTGCTGTTTGTCGCCAGCGCAGTCGGCGTGCTCGGGCTGCAAGTCAGCAACCACGGCTATGCCTGGCTGCTCGGTGCCGCCACCGTGGACATGGTGCTGCTCTCCGCGATTGCCGATCCGACCTCCACGCTGGAGGTCGCCTGTAGCCGCACCGCCGAGGTGACGGTCGGTGCGATGGCTGCGATGCTGGTCTCGATCCTGCTTACGCCGGCAGCCGGCATCAATGCGGCACCCGCGGCGCGACCGGGGTGGGGCGATCTGCTTGGCGCGCAATGGCCCGCGACCCAGCACGCGGTGCGCGCCGGCATCGGCGTGATGCTGGTGCCATGGGTCTGGTACTGGCTGGAACTCCCGAGCCTGGCGCAGAGCGCGGTGACGATCGCCGCGGTGATGGCGGTTCAGTCCGTCTCCGGCGACGAGGAAGCCGATCGCCGGCAGGTCGAAGCAAGGGCGACGCACCGGATATTCGGCTGCTTCGCAGGCGGCATCGCCGGCCTTGCCGCGCTTTCGTTGTCCTTTGAAAGCTTTCTGCCCTGGCTCACAACGCTCGCGGCGGGAGTATGGCTCTGCGCTCATGTGCAAACCAGCCAGCGCGGGATCAGCTATGTCGGCACACAGGCTGCCGTGGTTTTCATCACCATGATGATCCAGCAATGGGGTCCCCCGACCGGCCTTTCCGCCGGAATCGAACGCTTTGTCGGCATCACCGGGGGATTGTTGGTCGTCACGGCCGTGACAGTGGCTATGCTGTCGACGGCAAGCGATCATAACGCGGAGACGTCGACGAACTGACGACGGCATTGCGCAGCAATGCCGCTGTCGTTCCGGGATAGTGCGCAAGCGACAGAACCGGAATGACGGCGATATCGCCGTCAATTCAGCAGGAACCCGCCGTCGACCGTCACTACGCTGCCGGTCATGTAGCGCGAGGCGTTTGAGGCAAGCAGCAGAATTGCGCCGTCGAGATCGGATTCGGCGCCGACGCGGCGCTGCGGGATGCGCTTGACCAGCCTCTCGCCGGGAGGAGTCGCCCAGAAATCGTGATTCATCTCGGTATCGATATAGCCGGGCGCCAGCGCATTCACGCGGATACCGTTGCCGGCGAGTTCCAGCGCCATCGCGCGCGTGCCGTGAATCAAGCCGGCCTTGGAGATCGCATAGGGCGACAGCGCTTTCAGGACGCCGAGCCCGATCACCGAGGCGATGTTGATGATGTTGCCGCCCTGCTTGCGCGCGACCATGCGTCGCGCCATTTCGGTCGCCAGAAAATAGGCGCCCTTCAGGTTGGCTCCGATCACGGCGTCCCAGTCCGCTTCGGTCTGGTCGGTAGCGAGCTTCTCGATGGCGAGGCCGGCATTGTTGATCAGCACCGTTACCGGGCCGAACGCAGCTTCCGCCGCATCCAGCGCCTTGGCAAGCGCGCCCGTGTCGGTGACGTCCATCTGCACCGCCGCTGCGCGGCCGCCTTTGGCCTTGATCTCCTGTTCCAGGCTTTTCAGCTTTGCCGTCTGCCGCGCCGCCAGCACCACGGCCGCCCCATGGACAGAGAGCACGCGCGCGAACTGCCGCCCCAGCCCCTGGCTGGCGCCGGTGACGAGGATGACTTCCTTTGAGACGTCGAACAGATCGGACATGGCGATTTCCGCTGAGCCTGATATGCGCGCATCAATACAGACGAATTCGCACCCTGCAAAGCCGCCACTACTCAGGGCTATCGAGGTTGGCTAGAGTGCCGGCCATCCAACCCCAGAAACCGTCCGAAAAACTCAAGGGAGCGAAACAGTGGATCTAGGGATCAAAGGCCGCCGCGCCATCGTCTGCGCCTCCAGCAAGGGCCTCGGCCGTGCCTGCGCGATGGCGCTTGCCGGCGAAGGCGTGCATGTCACGATGACGGCGCGCGGCGCCGAGGCGCTGAAGGCCACCGCCGACGAAATCCGCAAGAATAACCCCGGCATCACCGTCACCGAAATCGTCGGCGACATCACGACGCCCGCGGGCCGCGAGGCGGTGCTGAAGGCCTGCCCGGAGCCGGACATCCTGATCAACAATGCCGGCGGGCCGCCGCCCGGCGATTTCCGCAACTGGACCCGTGACGACTGGATCAAGGCGATCGATGCCAACATGCTGACGCCGATCGAGCTGATCAAGGCGACGGTGGACGGCATGATGGCCCGCAAGTTCGGTCGCATCGTCAACATCACCTCCGCCGCGGTGAAGGCGCCGATCGAAATCCTCGGTCTCTCCAACGGCGCGCGCGCCGGCCTCACCGGCTTCATCGCCGGCCTGTCGCGCAAGACCGTGATCAACAACGTCACCATCAACGGCCTCTTGCCCGGCCCGTTCCTCACCGACCGCCTGCGCAACACGGCGAAGGCCGAGGCCGAGAAGCGCGGCGTCACGCCGGATGCAATGCTGGCAGAACGCGCCAAGCAGAATCCGGCCGGACGCTTCGGCGACCCGGAAGAATTCGGCCTGGCCTGCGCATTCCTGTGCGCCGACAAGTCCGGCTTCATCACCGGACAGAACATCCTGCTCGACGGCGGCGCCTTCCCCGGAACGTTATGAAGGCTGTCTGGTACGAACGCATGGGACCGGCGGCGGAAGTTCTCACCCATGGTGAGATGCCGACGCCGGTCGCAGGCCCCGGCGAGGTGCGCATCCGGCTGGAAGCCTCGGGCATCAATCCCGCAGATGTCGGCCGCCGCGGCGGAGGCTATCGCGCGATGGAATATCCGCGCGTAATCCCGAACAGCGACGGCGCCGGAATCATCGACCAGGTCGGCGACGGCGTGACGCGGCTGAAGCCGGGTCAGCGGGTGTGGCTGTTCAACGGCCAGCGCAACGGCCGCGCATTCGGCACGGCGGCAGAATATATCGCGCTCGCGGAGCATCTGGTGACGCCGCTGCCGGACAATCTCTCCTTTGCAGAAGGCGCAACCCTCGGCATCCCCTGCATGACCGCGTGGACCTGCCTGTTCTGCGACGGGCCGATCGCTGGCAAGACGGTGCTGGTCACCGGCGGCGCCGGCGCAGTCGGGCACTACGCGGTGCAGCTCGCCAAATGGGGCGGCGCACGGGTGATCGCCACGGTGAGTTCGCCCGCGAAAGCGGAGCAGGCGCGGCTGGCCGGCGCCGACCTCGTGGTGAACTACAAGTCGGACGACGTGGTCGCGAAGGTGATGGCCTTCACCGGCGGGCACGGCGCCGATCGCGTCGTCGACGTCGATTTCGGCGGCAACATCGACACCACGCTGAAGCTGATGGGCATGAATTCGACGATTGCGGTCTATGCCACCAACGGCAACCGTACGCCCGTCGTGCCGATGCGCGAGCTGATGGAGAGATGCATCGCGCTGCGGGCGCTGGTGCTGTTTGCGCTGCCGCCGCCGCTGCTGGCGGCCGCCCAGGCCGACATTACGAAATGGCTGGCGGCGGGCACGCGCATCCATAATGTGGCCGGGCAGTTTGCGCTGGCGGACACCGCGCAGGCGCATCTTGCGGTGGAGAAAGGCGACAAGCTCGGCACCGTGATCGTCGATTGCGCGCGATAACAGACAGGACAGGGAGAGCGCGATGCAGTGGAAGATTGGCAAGGTCAAAATAACGAAGGTCGTCGAGCTGGAAACCCTGGGCAGCACGCGCTTCATCCTGCCACTCGCAACCAACGAGGAAATCCAGAAGCTGCCCTGGCTGATCCCGCATTTCGCCAACGAAGAGGGCCGGCTGAAGATGTCGATCCATTCGCTGGTGGTGGAAACGCCGACCCGGCGGATCATCGTCGACACTGGCCTTGGCAACGACAAGCAGGGCCGCAACGTGCCGACCTGGAACAACCGCAAGGAGCCGTTCTTAGAGAAGCTGACGGCGGCGGGCTTTCCGCCTGACAGCATCGACACCGTGCTGTGCACGCATCTGCATGTCGATCACGTCGGCTGGAACACCAGCCTCGTCGACGGCGAATGGGTGCCGACGTTCCAGAAGGCGCGCTATCTGTTCGGCAAGACCGAGTTCGAGCACTGGCGCGACCACAGCGAGGAGCCGGCTCATGCCGCCGTCTTCGCCGACTCCGTGAAGCCGATTGCGGAAGCCGGCAAGGCCGATCTCGTCGCCAGCGACGCGAAGATCACTGACGAGATCACGCTGATCCCGACGCCGGGCCACAGCCCCGGACATATGAGCATCCACATCAAGTCCGACGGCGAGGAAGGGCTGCTCACGGGGGATGTCGCCCATCATCCCTGCCAGATGACGCATCTCGACTGGTCGTCGACAGCCGACAGCGATCCCAGGCAGTCGGCGGTAGCCCGGCGGGAGCTCTTCTCACGCTTTGCCGACCGGCCGGTGCTGGTGATCGGCGGTCATTTCAACGCCGGCCATATCAAGCGCGAGGGTGATGCCTTCAAGTTCATCGCCCTGAATTGACCTGCCCTGCAATGCAGCATGGGGCGACCATTGCAATCCCGCCCGCGCTGTTCCAATAACCCTGCAAGTAACCAAGACCCACAAGGGAGTGCTGAAACATGAAGCTCGTTCGTTACGGGGCCAAGGGTGCGGAAAAGCCCGGCCTGATCGACAAATCCGGCCAGTTGCGCGACCTCTCCGCCCACGTAAAGGACCTCGATGGCGCCGCCTATGCGCCGGAATCGCTGAAGAAGCTCGCGGCCATCGACCCCGCCTCGCTGCCGGCTGTTTCCGGCAATCCCCGTTTTGGCGCACCCGTGACCGGCATTTCCAAGTTCGTCGCCATCGGCCTGAACTATGTCGATCACGCCAAGGAGACGGGCTCGCCCATCCCGACCGAGCCGATCTTCTTCATCAAGGCCAATACGGCCCTGTCAGGCCCGAACGACCCGGTCGAGAAGCCGCGCGGCTCCACCAAGCTCGACTGGGAAGTCGAGATCGCCGCCATCATCGGCACCCGTGCCAAATATGTCTCGGAGGCGGATGCGCTCAATCATGTCGCTGGCTACTGCTGCTGCAACGACGTTTCCGAACGCAACTTCCAGATCGAGCGTCTCGGCCAGTGGACCAAGGGCAAGTCGCACGACACGTTCGGTCCCGTCGGACCATGGCTGGTGACCAAGGACGAAATTCCCGACGTGCAGAAGCTCTCGATGTGGCTCGACGTCAACGGCCAGCGCCGCCAGACCGGCAGCACCAGGACCATGATCTTCGGCATCGCCCACTGCCTCTCCTACATCTCGCAGTTCATGGTGCT
>JAHCKB010000261.1 GCA_026125985.1 Bradyrhizobium sp. | reverse complement strand
GGGTCTCCAATGCCTGCAACAGATCCCGCAGCACCATGCCCGCATCGCCCGCGATGCCGACCCTGGCCGGATAGTTCGCCCCGATCGCGTTCGGATTGATGTCGATATGGATGAGATTTTCCGGCACGGCCGTGCCGTAGCTTCCGGTCGCGATTTCGGCAAAGCGCGTTCCGATCGCGATCATGCAGTCGCAATCCGCGAAAGCGTTTTGCGCTGCCGGCACCGCGGAAGCTCCAAAACCGAATCCGACATGCAGTGGATGATTACCCGGAAAAATCGAAAGCCCCTGCAGGGTAGTGGCCACCGGCGCTTCCAGATATTCGGCCAGGCGCGTCAGTTCCGCCGTCGCATCGCGCGCACCCCATCCGGCAAAGATGCCGGGGCGACGCGCCGCCGCCAACAGCGCGGCCGCCTGCGCGACGTCGCCCGCAGCGTCGAGGCGCGGGGCCCGCGGCGGCTTGAACGGCGGCAGTTCGTCGACCTCGCCTGTCAGCAGCAGCACGTTGACCGGCAGCTCGACGAAGACAGGGCCCGGCTCACCGGAGACGGCGATCTCATAGGCCTTGAACAGCGTCGGCACCACGTCTTCATGGCTCTCGACGCGAAACGTCGCCTTGGTCAGTCCACCCATGAAGCGATGGGTGTCCATCTGGTGGAGCTGGTAACGGTGCGGCGTGTCGGTGCGCGGGCCGCCCGTCAGCACCAGCATCGGCACGCCGTCGAGAAAGGCCTCGCCGATGCCGCTCGCCGCATGCGTGAGCCCGGCCGCCGGCACCACGGTCAGCACGCCGATGGAATCCGACAGGCGGCCGACGGCATCGGCCATGAATGCCGCGCCGCCCTCATGGGTAACTAGCACCTGGGTGATGCGGTTGGAATTATTCAGCGCGTCATAAAGCTCGGTGGTGTGAACACCGGGAATGCCGAAGGTGAAGCGCGCGCCGATCTGTTCCAGTGCGTAGACGGTGAGCCAGGCTCCAGTTCTCTTCATGTCTGTCCTCACCCACCCAGAGTTCTGCCGTCGATCGACGCCGCGGCGATGCGCCCCGACAAGACACATCCGCCGAGGAAGGTGCCTTCCAGCGCGCGCAACCCGTGGACACCGCCGCCGCCGAAGCCCGCCGCCTCGCCTACCGCATACAGACCCTCGATCGGCCGGCCGGCGCCGTCGAGCACCCTGCTCTGCAGATCGGTCATGATTCCGCCGAGGCTCTTGCGGCTGATAATGAATTCACGAACCGCGATCAGCGGCAATGCCTTCGCGTCCATGATCGGCTGAAACTTGCACAGCCTGATACGGTCGCCGCGATACTGGCGCAGCGCCGCGATGCGACGGAGCTGCTCGTCGTTCATCAGGCTCGGCCCGCGCGCGATGGTGGCGTCATATTGCGCGACGGCGTCCGCCACCGTTTCGAGCTGCACCGCCTGGTCGCCCTGCAGCGCGTTCATCTTCCCAACCAGTTCCGGCAACGTGGCCGCGGTGACGAAATCCTCGCAGTTGGACACCATCTCGTTCACCAGCCAGCGATTGCCGAACAGGATGTCGCGAAGGAATCCCGGACGGTTCTTCTCACGGATCGAGGGATTGTGCTCGGCGCCCGATACCGCGAGCTCCTTCAGCGCGATCTTCATGTTCATGAGCTGCCAGGAATATTGCCGCTCCTGTGCGCAGATGTCGGTCACCAGCCGGCGGGTGTCAAAGCCGGAGACCAAAGGCTGCGGTCCGATCCGCTCGCCGCGCCAGTTGAGCCACAGCGCCGAACGCGGCGGCACCAGCGAAAGACCGTGGTTCGGCTTGCGCGGCTTCGGATGATGCACGCCGGCAGCGTAATTCCACATCCGGTCGAGATGCGTGGTCACGCCACCGGCCGCAACGACAGCGTCATGCAGCCTGCCGTCGGCAAAGCGATGCGAGCCGTTGAGCAGTTCCGCAGGCGGACGGCCCCAGTCGCGATGCCAGTTCTGCCTGACCCGATCGAGATCGCCATTGATGCCGCCGGCCGCAACGACGATCTGCTCGGCGCGCAACTCGAACGGAGCGCCGCTCTCTTCGTCGACACCCGCCGCGCCCTCGATCCGCCCGCCGCGCGTCAGGAGCCGCTCGACACGACAACCGAAGCGCAACGTAAGCCGTCCGGCATTGCGGTGACCGCGCAGCGCGGCGATCAGGGCTTCCGCAAGGCCCTTGCCCGTGCCCCAGGCGACGTGAAAGCGCGGCACCGAATTGCCGGGACGGAATTCGCCGCGCTCGACCCAGTTGACCACGGGCAGGAAACTGACGCCGAACCCGCGCACCCAGTGGTAGACGTCGGCGGTGCAGCGCTCCACATAGGCTTCGGCCCACGCCCTGGGCCAGCGATCCTCCGCGCCGAACTCGGCGAAGCTCGTCCAGTCGCGCAACGCGAGATCGGCGGAATCGCGAATGCCCTGGCGGCGCTGTTCCGGGGAGCCGACGAAGAACATGCCGCCGAAGCTTTCGCGGGCGAGTCCTCCGAACGCGCTTTCGCGGTCGCGATCGACGATCAGCACCGACTTGTTGCCGTCGAGCAGTTCCAGCGCGGTCGCAATCCCCGCGATGCCACCGCCGATGATCAGGACGTCGCTACGGTCTTCCGGCATCGGCAGGAGATTTCCTCAAGGGCATGCGGTTTCGTCATCGCGGGTTTGGACAATCTAGCGCAGATCGGGGACCGGAAGGAAACGTGATAGGCTGCGATCAGCAGTGCTGCTGCGGCGCACGCACCACCCCGCGACGGAGGAAGTCAAATTGAAAGCCTATGAGTTGCAGGGCCCCGGCGGGGTCGATGCCATGATGCTGGTCGAAAAGCCCGTGCCGTCGCCCGGAACCGGCGAGGTGCTGGTGAAGCTGAAGGCCGCGACCATCAACTACCGCGACCTGCTGACGGTGAAGGGCGGTTACGGCTCGCGGCAGAAGTTTCCGCTGGTGCCGCTGTCGGACGGCGCGGGCGTGGTGGCGAGCGTCGGGGACGGGGTTACGCGCTTCAAGACCGGCGACCGGGTGACCGGCAGCTTCTTCGAGGGCTGGCTTTCCGGCGAGCCCAGCGAGGAAAAGATGCGCAGCAATCTCGGCGGCGCACTGGACGGCGTGTTGAGCGAATATCGCCTGTGGCCTGCCGCCGCGCTGGTGCGCACGCCGGATCATTTGAGCGACGTGGAAGCGGCCTCCTTGCCCTGCGCCGGACTGACGGCATGGAGCGCGGTGGTGAAGCTCGGCAACATCCGCCCCGGTCAGACCGTACTGACCCAGGGTACCGGCGGCGTTTCGATCTTCGCGCTGCAGTTCGCCAGGATGAGCGGCGCGCGCGTGATCGCGACGTCGTCGAGCGAGGCCAAGATCGAGAAGCTGAAGGCGCTCGGCGCGGATGCCACCATCAACTACAGGACCACGCCGGAATGGGGCAAGGTGGTGCGGCAGATCACCGGCCACGGTGTCGACCTCGTCGTCGAGGTCGGCGGCGTCGGCACGCTCAACGAATCGATCCGCGCCACGCGCATCGGCGGCAGTATCGCCTTCATCGGGGTGCTCGCCGGCCGGCCGGAAGCCGAGTCACGGCTGTCGCTGATGGTGATGCAGCAGCAGCGGCTGCAGGGCGTCACGGTCGGCTCGGTGGAAGACCTGCAGGCCATGGCGGACGCCATCGCCGTCAACCGCATGACGCCGGTCGTGGACAGGGTGTTTCCGTTTGCCGATGCCAGGGCCGCTTTCGCCCACATGGCGAGCGGCGCGCATTTCGGCAAAGTTGCCATTACGATCGGGTGAGATGATCGCCACAGCGCGCGCCGGAATTTCGCTGGAATGTGGCGGCGATGTCACATGCTCGCGGATTGCCGGATGCTACGCTGGATTTATTGCAACTGATTGAAATTGGCAGCGACATGCAGATCTCCTTTCGTCTCATTCTCGCGGCGGCGCTCGGTGCAGCGTCGATGGGCTCGGCGGCAGCGGCCGATCTGCATGTGAAGGCGCCCATCGCCAAGGCGCCGGCGGCAGTCTACGACTGGACCGGCTTCTATGTCGGCGGACATCTGGGCTGGGCCTGGACGGACAAGAACTGGCGCACGCCCGCAGGCGCCGACCTTACAAGCTACACCGCCGACGGCTTCATCGGCGGCGTGCAGGGCGGCTACAACTGGCAGACCGGCGCGTGGGTCGTCGGTGTCGAGGCCCAGGCAAGCTGGGGCGACGTCGTCACCGGACGCAACTGGACCGACCCTGAACCCGTTCCTGTGGTGCCTATCAAGCGCACCGGGACCACGGCCGCAAATCTCGGCACCGTGGCCCTGCGGCTCGGTCATGCCGTCGACCGCTCGCTGTTCTACGTGAAGGGCGGCGGCGCCTGGGTGTACGAGACCTATCGCCTCTTCGACGCCACCACGCCCGGCACGCCGCTGCTCGCCAGCGCCACCGGCACCCGCTGGGATTGAGCCGGCATCGGCGGTCGGCTGCATCCCGCGACGCGAGGTGCGGGGGCGGGCCGAACTTGCAGTTCGGCCGGACCGTCGCGATGTCGCGTCGCGGGTTTCTGCGGCGACGATCCGGAAGCAGCCGTACAAGCCGTCAAAATCACGCCGCGCGTCGAGCCGGATGTGCCGCTATTCGGGCTCCCACCTTCGCCCACATGACAAGCGGCGCGCATTTCGGCAAGGTCGCCATTACGACCGGCTGACGCGCGCCGGGCGATGCGACAAACTATCCCAAATATCCCTGTTGCCAACGAGGACCAGCACGCCATGAAGGTCTCGTGAGCGCTTCCATCAACATCAATGCCTTCAGCGACGCGCTGGTGGTTCTCGGCACGGCCGGTGTCGTGGTGCCGATCGTCCGCCGCATGGGCGTCAATCCCGTCATCGGCTATCTCGGCGCCGGCGCCCTCCTCGGCCCGCTCGGGCTCGGCTCCTTCACCCAGACCTTCCCGTCCCTGTACTGGTTCACCATCGCAGACGCGCGCGATGTCGAGGGGATTGCCAATCTCGGCGTCGTGTTCCTGCTGTTTCTGATCGGGCTCGAACTCTCTTTCAGGCGGCTGATGACCATGCGGCGCCTGGTATTCGGACTGGGCGGCCTGCAGGTGCTGGTGACGTCTGCGATCATTTCCGGTGTGGCGATCCTGACCGGTCAAAGCTCCGACGTTGCGATCATCCTGGGCGCCAGCCTTGCGCTGTCCTCGACCGCCATCGTGCTTGAGCTGCTGTCGAGCGAGGGACGCCTTACCACGGCTGCCGGACGCACCTCCTTCGCGGTGCTGCTGGCGCAGGACCTCGCCGTCGTGCCGATCCTGGTCTTCATCTCGGTGCTCGGCGCGGACACCGGCGGCTCCGTCCTCGCACATCTGTCCAACGCGTTGTTCAAGGCCGCGGTAGCCGTCGCGTTTCTCATTCTTGTCGGACGCTTACTGTTGCGCCCGCTCTTCCAGATGGTTGCGAGCACGCATTCGACGGAATTGTTCGTCGCAGCGACATTGTTCGTTATCGTCGGCGCCGGTCTTGCCGCCCACCAGGCCGGACTGTCGATGGCGCTGGGCGCGTTCGTGGCGGGGCTGATGCTGGCGGAGACGGAATACGGCAAGGCGATCCAGGCCACCGTCGAGCCCTTCAAAGGCCTGCTGCTCGGCACCTTCTTCTTTACCGTCGGCATGGCGATCGATTTCCGCGTGTTCCTGCGCGAGCCCGGCTGGCTGCTGGCGGCTGTGCTGGGTCTTCTGGCCGGCAAGACCCTCCTTATCGCCATGCTCGGCCGCCTGTTCAGGCTCGCATGGCCGACAGTGATCGAAAGCAGCCTGCTGCTCGGTCCGGCCAGCGAGTTCGCCTTTGTCAGCATCGGTCTGGCTGCGACGCTCGGGCTGATCGAACCCCGGGTATCCGGCTTCGTCGTCGCTGTGACGGCCGTGTCGATGGTGCTGACACCGCTGGTCGCGCTGCTCGGCAGGCACCTGGCGGCGAAGCTGTCGGCCGAGCGCACCGACGATCCCGAACTTTCTGTGCGTCCACCCGGTGAGGAAGAGCAAGCCATCGTCGTGGGCTATGGCCGCGTCGGGAAAGTCGTCTGTTCGCTGCTCGCTACCCATGGCCTGAAGTACATCGCGATCGACAACGAACCCGCCGACGTGGCGCGCGACCGCCGCGACGGCCACAATGTGTATTACGGAGACGCGACCGAGCCGGGATTTCTCGAAGCCTGCGGCCTGATGCAGGCCACCGGCGTCATCATCACCGTGCAGTCGCATACCGCCATCGACGAGGTGGTCGGCCGCATCCGCGCAGTGCGGCCGGACGTACTGATCGTCTCCCGCGCGCGGGATGCCAATCATGCGCGTCACCTTTATTCGATCGGCGCGACCGACGCGGTGCCCGAGACCATCGAAGCAAGCCTGCAGCTTTCCGAAGCAGCCCTCGTCGGTCTTGGAATTGCCGTAGGGCAGGCGATCGCTTCGGTTCATGAAAAGCGCGACGAGTTCCGGCATTCGCTGCAGGAGGCAGCTCTCAGCAAGGCGGCGCTGAAGGAAAAGCGCTCTGACTCGCCGCCGTAGCCGCGCTCACGGCTTGACATGGACCGATCGCTCTTGTGTCCGATCCATCGCGGGAGGCCGATGACGCTCCCGCCATTTCACGGCAGCGCCCCGTAAGCGCCGAGCACGCCCGCGCCGATTGCCAGCGCGGAAACCGTCAGCGCGACGACG
>JAHCKB010000260.1 GCA_026125985.1 Bradyrhizobium sp. | reverse complement strand
ACATGACTCAACTGGAAGCTGCGGATACGCTCCGTAGCAAACGAAGATTGTCTTAGGCTCCCGAATCGCTTTCGCTTGAAAGCGCTTCGGCTAGATCAGCGATACCATTCCGCCGCCGTGACGCTCCAGCCGACCGGCGAGTTCGAGTTCCAGCAACGCCGTGCGCACGATTGCCGGCGAGGCGCTGGACATGCGGATCAGATCATCGAGCAGGATCGGGCTCGGCCCAAGCAGGGCGACGATGCGCGCGCGTTCGTCCGCCGCGGGTTCGGCTTCGGAATAATCGTCGCCAGATTCTTCCAGCGCGACCGGCCGCGCCATGATCGGCTGTACGGCATTGACGATGTCGGCGGCATCGGTGACGAGGGTGGCGCCCTGTTTGATCAGATCGTTGGTGCCGGCGGCGCGAGGGTCGATCGGCGAGCCCGGCACAGCGAACACCTCGCGGCCCTGTTCGTTGGCCATCCGCGCGGTGATCAGCGAGCCCGAGCGCTGCGCGGCTTCCACCACGACCACGCCGAGGGAGGCGCCGGCGATCAGGCGATTGCGGCGCGGGAAGTCATGGGCGCGGGCGACATGGCCGAGCGGCATTTCGGTGATTGCTGCGCCGGTCTCCAGGAGAGAGAACAGCAGATCCTCGTGCTCCGGCGGATAGATTCGATCCTGTCCGCCAGCGAGCACGGCGATCGTGCCAGCGGCGAGACTGGCGCGGTGCGCCGCCTGATCGATGCCGCGCGCAAGACCTGAGATGATAACGAAACCGGCGTCGGCGAGATCGTGCGCCAGCACTTGCGCGAATTTCAATCCGGCGCCGGATGCGTTGCGCGAGCCTACGATCGCGATCATCGGCCGCACCAGCGCATCCAGCGCGCCGCGCACGGCAAGCAGGGGAGGCGCATCGTCGATCATCGCTAGCCGCGGCGGGTAATGCGCTTCGTCCGGTGCGACCAGGCTGACGCCAAGTCTCCTGCAGGCTTCAAGCTCGGCACGTGCATCGTCCGCACCGCAGATGCGGCCGGATCGCGATGCCCCGCCGCGTCGCGCCAGCTCCGGCAGGCGCTCCAGTGCGGTCGCCGCATCGCCGCAATGGCGGAGCAGGGCATAAAACGTGCGCGGCCCGACATTGTCGGAGCGGATCAGTCGCAGTCGGTTGAGCCGTTCGGTGTCAGAAAGATTGGCGCTGGGTGGGCGGTCGTGCATGCACGGGCAGCTTCGCTCAACCGCAGGATGCGATCAAGCCTCTGCACTGCGCGGCGACCTCTTACTTTTGTCCGATCTTGCCTTCGGTGCCGGCCTGCAAGCGCTTGATGTTTTCCCGATGCGACCAGAACAGCAGCAGCGTCAGCACGACAAACAGCGAGGCCAGCGCCGGATGGCCGAAGAACCACAGGAAGAACGGCGTCGCAAAGCTCGCGACCAGCGCCGACAGCGACGAATAGCGGGTGGCAAAGGCGGTCGCGAGCCAGATCGCGCCGAACATGGCGGCCGCCGGCCAGAACAGGCCTAGCAGCACGCCGATATAGGTGGCGACGCCCTTGCCGCCCTTGAAGCTCAGCCAGATCGGGAAGAGGTGGCCGAGAAAGGCGCCGAGACCCGCCAGCATCGCGGCGTCAGGTCCCCAAAGGGAGCCGGCAATGATGACGGCCGCCGTTCCCTTCAGCATGTCGCCGAGCAGCGTCGCAGCGGCAAGTCCCTTCTTGCCGGTGCGCAGCACATTGGTGGCGCCGATATTGCCGGAGCCGATCGAGCGCAGATCCTGCGTGCCCGCCAGCTTCGTCAGGATGAGCCCGAACGGAATCGAGCCGAGCAGATAGCCGATCACCAAGGCGACAGGCAGGACGATTTCGGCTCCCATCGGCGGCTCTCCCGGCTGAGTGTCAGACGTGCTCGTAGACGGTGCGTCCGCTGACAATAGTACGCACGATACGACCGGAGAAGCGGGCTTCGTCGAACGGCGTGTTCTTGCACAGCGACTTGAGGTCGGCGGGATCGAGCACCCACGGCGTATCTGGATCGATCACGATGACGTCGGCGGGAGCGCCTGCGCGGAGGGAACCGCCGGGAAGACCGAGCAGTTCCGCCGGGCGGGTCGACATGGCGCGGATCAGGGTCTTGAAATCAAGGTCGCCGTTGTGGATCAGGCGCAGGCCTGCCGGCAGCATGGTCTGCAGGCCGACCGCACCGGAAGCCGCTTCCGCAAACGGCAGGCGCTTGACCTCGACGTCCTGCGGATTGTGATCGGACATGATGACATCGACGAGCCCGGAGGAGAGGGCGGCGACCAGCGCCTGGCGGTCCTGCTCGGTGCGCAGCGGCGGCGACAGTTTCAGGAAGGTACGGTAGGGGCCGATATCGTTCTCGTTCAGCGTGACGTGGTTGATCGACACCGAAGCGCTGACGCCGACGCCGGCCTCGCGGGCGCGCTTGAGGATGTCCAGCGACTCGATCGAGGTGAGCGATGCGGCGTGATATCGGCCGCCGGTCAGCGCGGCGAGGCGCATGTCGCGTTCAAGCATCACCGATTCCGCCGTATAGGGGATGCCGATCAGCCCGAGGCGCGTGGCGAATTCGCCCTCATGCATGACGCCTTCGCCGACGAGATTGGGGTCCTCGGTGTGATGCACGATCAGCGCGTCGAAGTCGCGGGCATAGGTCAGGGCGCGCCGCATCACCTGCGCATTGGTGACGCTCCTGTCGCCGTCGGTGAAGGCGACCGCACCTGCGGCCTTCAGCAGGCCGATCTCGGTCATCTCCTCGCCACGCAGACCCTTGGTCAGTGCAGCCATCGGATGGATGTTGACGATCGCGGTGTCGCGCGCCCGGCGCAGCACGAAGTCGACGGTCGCGGAATTGTCGATGACCGGCGATGTATCCGGCTGGCAGATGATGGTTGTGATGCCGCCCGCGGCGGCGGCCTGGCTTGCCGAAGCAAACGTCTCGCGATGGCTTGCGCCGGGCTCGCCGACAAAGGCGCGCATGTCGATCAGGCCGGGGGCCACCACCTTGCCGGAGCAGTTGATGATGTCGGTGCCTTCGGGCACGCCGGCCGCGCCGATACCGCGCCGCGCATCGCGGATCACGCCGTCGGCAATCAATACGTCGCCGGGGCCGTCGAAATCGCGCGAGGGATCGACGACGCGGGCATTGGCGAGCAGGATCGGTCGGCGGCCGGTCAGCATGTGATCACGCGTTCGGCAGGTTGCGGGCGAGCGCTTCCAGCACCGCCATCCGCACTGCCACTCCCATTTCCACCTGTTCCCGGATCAGCGACTGCGCGCCGTCGGCGACCGCTGAGTCGATCTCGACGCCGCGGTTCATCGGCCCCGGATGCATCACCAGCGCATCCGGCCTGGCGTAGGCCAGCTTCTTCTGGTCGAGCCCGAAATAGTGAAAATACTCGCCGGAGGAAGGAACGAATGAGCCGTTCATCCGCTCGCGCTGCAGCCGCAGCATCATCACGATGTCGGCGCCGTCGAGCCCCTCGCGCATGTCGCGCGCGACTTCCACGCCCAGCCTCTCGATACCCTGCGGCAGCAGCGTCGACGGCGCGACCACACGCACCCGCGCGCCCATGGTGTTGAGCAGCAGGATGTTGGAGCGGGCGACGCGGGAATGCATGACGTCGCCGCAGATCGCGACAACAAGGCCTTCGATGCGGCCCTTGTTGCGGCGGATGGTCAGCGCGTCCAGCAGTGCCTGGGTCGGATGTTCATGGGAACCATCTCCGGCGTTGATCACGGAACCGTCGACCTTGCGGGCCAGCAGTTCCACCGCGCCGGAAGCGTGGTGACGCACCACCAGGATGTCCGGATGCATGGCGTTGAGCGTGACCGCGGTGTCGATCAGCGTCTCGCCCTTGCGCATCGAGGAAGACGACACCGACATGTTCATGACGTCGGCGCCGAGCCGCTTTCCCGCGATCTCGAACGAGGATTGGGTGCGCGTCGAGGCTTCGAAGAACAGGTTGACCTGGGTGCGGCCGCGCAGCGAGGTGCGCTTCTTGTCCACCTGGCGGTTGAGCTCGACATATTCCTCGGAAAGGTCGAGCAGGCCGGTAATGTCGGCAGCGGAAAGCCCCTCGATTCCCAGCAGATGCCGGTGACCAAGGACGAAAGTCGATTTCGATGCGGAGGTCATTAAAGCGAGAGCTATAGGCGCGGACGGGGGGTGGGGCAAGCGGGAATCCGGCCGGACGGAGTTATCCCCGGGTCTGTCGGATGGCAGGGTAAAGACCATGGCGGCCTGCCCCTAAGCCTCGTCATGCCCGGGCTTGTCCCGGGCATCCACGTCTTGTTTAAGGTCCGCGTGGATGGCCGGGACAAGCCCGGCCATGACGATGTGGATGCACCATGCGGGCCATACTTGCCACAATTCTCGTCGCCGCCTCGATCGGAACTGCTGGCGCCCAGAGCCTGCCGGGCGGTTTCGTCTATCTCCGCGACATCGATCCCACCATCATCCAGGACATCCGCTACGCCACGGCGAACAACTTCGTCGGCCAGCCGCTCGCGGGTTACCAGGCCGGCGAATGCGTGGTGAAGCGCGAGGTGGGACTGCGGCTGAAGAAGATCCAGTCGGAGCTGGCAAAGCAGAAACTGTCGCTGAAGATGTTCGATTGCTACCGGCCGAAGCGGGCGGTGGCCGACATGGTGAGATGGTCGCGCAACGGCAAGGAGACGCCGGCCGAGCGGCGCTACAACCCCGCGCTCCGCAAGGTCGATCTGTTCCGTCTCGGCTATATCGCGACTTATTCCGGCCATTCGACCGGCAGCGCGCTCGACCTCACGCTGGTCGATTTGACCGCGAACAATTCCGCGAAGTTCGATCCTGCGAGCGCCTATGCGGACTGCACGGCGCCGGTCGAGAAGCGTGCGCCCGAAGGCAGTATTGATATGGGAACCGGCTATGACTGTTCGGACGTGAAGGCGAACACGCGATCGGCCTTGATCACGCCGGAGCAGCGCAAGTGGCGCGCCACGCTGGTGGCGGCCATGCGCAAGCAGGGCTTCGTGAACTATTTCAAGGAGTGGTGGCATTTTTCGCTGCCCGGCGCGGGCGGCGAGGCCTATGATTTCCCCATTCTCCCGCGTCGCCCCTGACAGGACCGGCCATGACCCAGCCAGCGTTCAGGACCCACGAGGTCTTCAATCAGTCGCCGCCATTCCGGGACATCGATCTCTTCATTGCTGACCGGCCGCTGGTCGAGGCAGTGGCCGCCAATGGCGGCGCTGCTGCCGAGAAGGAACTATCCGACTTCGGCAAGCACTGGGGTTCGGCTGTAATGGCCGAGCGCGGGCGCATCGCCAACGAGAACACGCCGAAGCTTCGCACCTTCGACTCGCGCGGCAACCGCAGGGACGAGGTGGAGTTTCATCCGGCCTATCACGAGTTGATGGCGGCGAGCGCGCATGCCGGCGTGCACAATTCGACCTGGACTGCGGACGGCAGGCCTGCCGGCGGCGCCTCGGAAGTCGTGCGCGCCGCCAAATTCTATGTCGCTTCCCAGGTCGAGACCGGCCATCTCTGCCCGATCACCATGACGCGCGCCGCCGTTGCGGCGCTGGCGGCGCAGCCGGACCTGCTTGCCAGGGTGATGCCGGTGCTGTCGACGCGCGCCTACGATCCGGCCTTTGCGCCGTGGTGGACCAAGCGCGGCATGACGCTTGGCATGGGCATGACCGAGAAACAGGGCGGCACCGATGTCCGCTCCAACATGACGCGCGCCGAGCGTGCCGCGGACGGCTACCGCATCACTGGCCACAAATGGTTCATGTCGGCGCCGATGTGCGATGCCTTCCTGGTGCTGGCGCAGGCCGAAGAGGGCCTGACTTGTTTCCTGATGCCGCGTTTTACGCCGGATGGGTCGATCAATGCGATCCATTTCCAGCGTTTGAAGGACAAGCTCGGCAATCGTTCCAATGCATCGAGCGAGGTTGAGTTCCACGGTGCCTGGGCCGAGCGCGTCGGCGAGGAAGGCAAGGGCATCCGCACCATTATTCAGATGGTGCAGTTGACGCGGCAGGACTGCGCGATCGCCTCGGCCGGCCTGATGCGATCTGGCCTTGCGCATGCGCTGCATCATGCCCGGCATCGCAGCGTGTTCCAGAAGCATCTCGCCGACCAGCCGCTGATGCAGGCGGTACTGTCGGACATGGCGCTGCATGTCGAGGCGTCGGTGGCGCTGGTCATGCGGCTCTGCCGCGCCTTCGACCGCACGCCTGATGACGCGGGCGAGGCGGCCTACATGCGACTGCTGACACCGGCGATCAAATACTGGGTCTGCAAGAGCGCGCCGGGATTTCTCTACGAGGCGATGGAGTGCCTGGGCGGCAATGGCTATGTCGAGGAAGGCATTCTGGCGCGTCACTATCGGGAATCCCCGGTCAATGCGATCTGGGAAGGGTCGGGCAATGTGATGTGCCTCGATGTGCTCCGTGCGCTGGCGCGCGAGCCGGATGCGGCGGTCGCGGTGCTTCGGCAACTCACCGACGAGAGCAGGGGATTGCCTGGTGCGGTGGAAGCCGCCGGCTTTGTCGGCAAGGCGTTCCGCCGTCCCGACGGCGAGCGTGTTGCGCGTGTCGCGGTCGAGAAGCTGGCCCTGCTTGCTGCTGCCGCCGCGCTCAATGCGGTTGCGCCGCGCAGCGCCGAACTGTTCGCAGGCAGCCGGCTGGCCGGCAATCACGGCGGCATGTACGGCGCAACCGAGTTCCCCAGTGACGACATCAGACGGCTCATGGAGCGGGCGT
>JAHCKB010000026.1 GCA_026125985.1 Bradyrhizobium sp. | reverse complement strand
GGCCGCGGTACAGATTGCACCCGTCGCCGTCCGCGCCAATGTCGCAGCCGGCACGGTCTATCGCTACTTCCCGTCCAAGGCCGATTTGATCTCGGAACTGATATCCGAAGTCTCACGCGATGAACTCGCCGCGATCCGCCGTGCCGCGGATGCGGCGCCCGGACCGTCCTCCGCGCTGGCGGCAGCCGTCACCACCGTAGCGGTGCATGTGCTGTCGCAGCGCAAGCTCGCCTGGGGCATTCTGGCGGAGCCCGTCGATGTCGATGTCACGGCCTCGCGACTGGCGAGCCGGCGCGAGATCGCAGGCGAGATCGCCAGCCGAATCGACGCTGCCGTGCGGGCTGGGCATCTGCCGGCGCAGGACACCGCGCTTGCCGCCACCGCGTTGCTCGGCGCCCTGCACGAATCGCTGGTGGGGCCGCTCGCGCCCGAAGATCTCGATGACCCGGCCAGGCTTCGCGATGCCGTGCAGGCGGTGACGCTGCTCGCGCTCCGCGCCGTCGGCGTGATGGATGCGCGGGCGCGAGGCCTCGTAGTGCAGGCCGTCCTGCCTGCGAAGACGCTGGTCGGAGCCTGAAGGTCGTCTTCGGGTTTGCGTTGACGCGGCCTCGAATGACGGAAACTAGCTTTCGGGTCCCGCGACCGTCGCGATGCGCAGCATGTTGGTGGTGCCTGGAATTCCGAGCGGCACGCCGGCGACGATGATCACGCGCTGGCCAGCGTCGGCAAAACCATCGCGGAAGGCGATCGAGCCGGCGCGATCGACCATGTCGTCCTGGTCATGCGCATCTTCGGCCACAACGCAATGTACGCCCCACACCAGCGACAGCTTCCGTCCCGTCACCATCTTCGGCGTGATCGCCACCACCGGCGGCTTCGGCCGCTCGCGCGCCACGCGGATCGCTGTCGAGCCTGAATCCGTCCAGCAGATGATGGCGGAAAGTTCGAGCGTCTCGGCAATCTGTCGCGCAGCATCGGCGATCGCATCGCCCACCGTCTGCTCCGGCTCGATGCGCTGTGCCGAGAGCACGGCGCGATAGGTCGGGTCGCGCTCCACTTCCTCGCCGATGCGGTTCATGGTGGAGACGGCCTCGATCGGGAATTTGCCGGCTGCCGATTCCGCTGACAGCATGATGGCGTCGGCGCCCTCATAGACGGCGGTGGCGACGTCGGAGACTTCCGCGCGCGTCGGAACCGGCGCCTGGATCATCGACTCCAGCATTTGCGTGGCGACTACCACGGGCTTGCCGGCGCGGCGCGCCATCCGCGTCATCTGCTTTTGCAGGCTCGGTACGCGTTCCAGCGGCAATTCCACGCCGAGATCGCCGCGCGCGACCATCAGTGCATCCGATGCGTCGATGATATCTGCGAGACGGTCGATCGCCTGCGGCTTCTCGATCTTGGCCATCACGGACGCGCGGCCGCGGATCATCCGCTTTGCCTCCTTGACGTCCTCGGCGCGCTGCACGAAGGAAAGCGCGATCCAGTCGACGCCGGTAGTTACCGCGGCCTCGAGATCGTCGCGGTCCTTCTGCGTCATCGCCGAGACCGGAAGATCGGTGTCGGGCAGGCTGACGCCCTTGCGGTCGGACATCCTGCCGCCGACCACCACGCGCGTCACGGCGCGTTCGGGCGAGGTCTCTTCCGCAATCAGCCGCACCTTGCCGTCGTCGAGCAGCAGCGCGTGGCCCGGACGCAACGCAGCGAGAATCTCGGGATGCGGCAGTTGCACACGGTTCGTGTCGCCGGGCGTCTTGTCGGAATCGAGGGTGAAGCTCTGGCCGTTGTTGAGCTGCACGGCGCCGTCAGCAAACGAACCGAGCCGCAGCTTGGGACCTTGCAGATCGACCAGGATGCCGATCGGGCGACCGTAGCTGGATTCCACGTTGCGGATGGTCTTGACCAGCTCCCGCATCTTGTCGTGCGGAGTGTGGCTCATGTTGATGCGGAACACATCGGCGCCGGCCTCGAACAGCTTGCGGATCATCGCGCTGTCCGACGAGGCCGGACCCAATGTCGCGAGGATCTTGATCCGGCGCAGACGTCTCATTGCTTGCTTCCCGGCGCAGGCGGCAGGCCAGGGGCGCCTGCCGGAGGGTTGGGCAGTCCCGGCAGACCGGGTCCGCCCGGTCCGACCGTTCCCGGGATGCCGGGCACGCGTTGGCCCGGCTGCTCGTTTGCTTCCGTCAATTGCACCGTCCAGGAACGCTGCTCGCCGGTGTCGACTTCGAAGAAGCCGGTGCGGTCGAATCCGCGCGCCAAGCAATTCTCGGTGCCTTTGATGGTGAATTCCTTGTCGCGCGAGCACATGAACGCCTGTCCTGACCATTCGCCGCCACGATCGTAGTCGAGCGCGTAGATGTAGTAGAAGCGCGCAACGAGATTGCCGCGCAGCAGCGTCTCGCAACTGCGCGAGGACACGTTCCACCAGCCCTCGGTGGTCCAGCCGTCGGCATCCTTGTAGCCGAGCGCAATGCCGACCCGGCTGGCGGTGTTGTTGCAGAGACGGAAATCGGCGGCCGCAGGCTGGTTCCCCAGGCACACCAGCCCGAACGCCAGCAGCAGGTAGGCGACGATCCGGCTTGGAATGCGACGGGGAGGGGTAGAACCGCGGGAAATCATGTAGTGAAGCTATATCAATTCATTGACGATTTCGCGTGCGGGTTTGGAGCTGTCAACGCTGCTGCGTCCATTTGGCTGGAATTTGGGCCGCCAAGGTGCTGTTTTTGCACCGCGATGTGGCAAAATATGTGACAATTACCATTCGGAGTGAAGCTTTCGAGTGCAAGGGGAAATAGCCCATGTCGATCGACCAAAATACCCGTACCGAGCTTGAAGCGGCGGCGTTCCGCCGTCTGATCGACCATCTGCGCGGCCGGACCGACGTCCAGAACATCGAGCTGATGAATCTCGCAGGCTTCTGCCGGAACTGCCTGTCGAACTGGATGAAGGATGCGGCCGACGTCAAGGGCGTGTCCCTCACCAAAGACGAAAGCCGCGAGGCCATCTATGGGATGCCCTATGAGGAGTGGAAGGCCAAGTATCAGGGGCCTGCTACGCCTGAGCAACTCGAGGCGATGAAGAAGGTCCATCCGCACGGGCACTGAGATCTCCAGTCGGCGGCGGCTTTTCCACGGCTCTTTTTACCGTCGCGCGTTACCTGTGGGTGCCTCTGTGGATGACGCGATGCTGCCTTGACGGAGAGGCCTGAAAAAATCGAGGGTCGCCGTGAAAGCGCCGTGCCAGCCGGCATGCGCGCCGGAACCTCAGCTCTCAGTTTCTTCAGGAGTACACGATGGCCACGTCTGCCGCCGTCCAGGAAGCGCCCGCGACACGATTTGCAAAGGACCAGCTCAAGGCCATCATCGAACGCATCGAGCGTCTGGAAGAAGAAAAGAAAACGATCTCCGACGACATCCGCGACGTCTACGCGGAAGGAAAGGGCAACGGCTTCGACGTCAAGGCGTTGCGCCAGATCGTCCGCCTGCGCAAGCAGGACCCCAACGAGCGCGCCGAGGCTGAAACGATCTTGGAAACCTACATGCAAGCGCTTGGGATGATCTGAGCGGATAGCGGCACCGCGTCGCCAGTGTCGTTCTCCTCATTGCCGCCTTCGCCAACGCAAGGATACTGACGGCAATCGGTTGCCACGAAGGCGCTATCACGCATGCCCGTGGCCATGATTCCCTGCATCCGCAGGGACGACACCAAGTCTTGGGGAATCTCAGCGCAACGCCGCGGTGCGCATCACGAACGACGTCGTCTCCAGCCGCGCAGTCGACGAGCCGGTAAAGCGGTCGGTGACGAGGCCGAGCGTCGGATCATCCGAGAAGGTCATGGCGACGACCGCGTGCGGCTTGGCGAAATGGTGGCGCAGCAAGGTCAGGTCCGCATCGCCAAACACGGTGACCGACATCGAGCGGCTCGCACTCGGGGCCAGCATCATCACGCGCATCCAGACTTCGCTGCTGCCCTTCGATGCGGCAAGGCGCGCCGAGGTGGCAACCGCGCCGCCATGGCCGCTCTTGGTGACGACCGTGGTGACATCGTTGACGGCCATCGAATTGCGGGACGGCGTAACCGGACGGGCGCTGTGCGGGATCGGGGCACTCGCAGCGACGATGTTGGCGCGGTGGACCGGCGAAGCGGCGGCCGGCGCATAGGCCATGGCCCTGCTGAAGCTATCGGAGACGCTGGCGGTCGGCTGCGGGTCGGCCGAGTTGACGGCCTTGCGGGCGTTGAGAGCTGCGACCTGGGCCGCTGTCGCCTGCTGCGGGGCCGGGATATTATCCCAGAAGCCGCGAGCGTTGATGATGTCGGCCGGCGTCTGCGGGGCCGCGGCAACCTGACGTTTTTCGGTCGCGCGAGCGGCATCTGCGGGCTTCGCCGCCGGCATCGGGACGATCTTCGCGTCGGCGGATGCGAGCTGCAGGGTCGAGCCGACCGGCCTGGCGGGCTTTTCCCCGCGCTTGGCAGTGGCAATGACCGTTGCTTTGACCGACGCGGGCGCAGCGCTCTCATCATCCTCGTCAGTGGCCGCGGACTTGCCCCTGAACAGGGAGGCCAGGAAGCTCGGCTTGCTGGCGGTCTGTGTCTCTTCGCGATCGCCGCGGCGTTCGATATCGGCCCTCGCGAGCTCGTAGCCCTTCATCGGACCGCTGGTGGACTGATGTACGGTGCGGCCGTCCGGGAACACCTTGGCGAGCTGGGCATAGGTCATGCGCGGCCAGTGTCGCACGCTGCCGGTGTCGAGATGAACGAAGGGCGAGCCGGAGGTCGGATAGAAGCCGACGCCGCCGCGCTGAAGCCGCAGGCCGGCATGGCGAATCCGCTCCAGCGGCACGCCCGGGATGTAGAAATCCATCGCGTGTCCCAGCATGTGCTGGCTGTGGCGGGCGACGCCGGAAGAGCGGCGGCGGAGCATGGCGTTGGTGGCGGGAGAGCGATAGGAGGAGATGATGTTGATCGGCTGCTTGCCGTCGACGTCGCGATAGACCTCCCAGAGGATGTCGAACAGATGACGATCCATCGTGGTCTGTTCCTGGGTACGCCAGTCGCGGAGAAAGTGATTGAGCTGCTTCAGAGCCGCTTCGTCATAGCGCCCGTTGCGCTTGAAGGTGACGGTGAGGTCTTCGCCGGAATGGGTATGATGGAAGGAGAGAGAGCGGGTCTCGTTGAGTGCAGTCGCGTCTCGGACGGCTCCGGCTCCAGCAAGAAGCAGCAGAGCTGCGAGGCCGGCGCGATAGCCGGTGGCCTGCGAACAGAGCGGTTTGATTTGGCGCGCGAAGACAGCCAGCACTACTGAAGCCCACCCAAGTAACGACTGGTCGTAAGCTCTCTTTCGCAACCCCGCGAAGCGAAAGAACGTGAACACAGTCTTAATGCGGTAGGGTTAACCGAGCGTTAACCTTCCCGCCCCCAAGTCGGCCCTAACTAACCCGGCAAGTGTGGCGAAATAGTGCCTGCGGCCTATTGTCCGGTGGAGAATGGTTAACGAAAATGGCCTCGCTTGAGAAGCGAGGCCATTGATTTAGCTTAAGTTTTGTTCGGGTGGTGCCTGCCGGGTCAGCGGGCGATCACCCGGCGCTGCTGCTGCCCACGCCGGCCGACAGGAGCGGGCGGGGTCGGCGCTCCGAACAGACGTTCGAAGAAGGATGGCCCGGAATAGCTGTCGTTATTAAAGGCAACGCTCGAGGGGAGCGACACGTCGCGCGGCCTGGAAACGCCCGGCTGGGAGCGGGCAACTACGTTCTCAAGGTCCCGGCCGCGGCCGCCCTTCATCAGATTGATCATGATGGCGTCGCGACCGTAGATGTCCTTGCGGATCTGCAGCTTGCCGGCATCGTCCACGAAGGCGGTCTGATAGGTGATGTTGACCGGAATCGGAGTGGGGAACCTCAGATCGATCTCGGAACGGCCGTACATGCTGCGGATCTTCTCCGCCGTGTAGCCGCCGCTCGGCATCGTGATGTTGAGCAGCGTCGCTGCGTACTGATCCGGGTTCTGCACGCGCATGCAGCCATGGCTGTAAGCACGCTCTTCCTTGGCGAACAGGTGCTTGTCAGGGGTGTCGTGCTGATAGACCAGGAACTTGTTCGGGAAGTTGAAGCGGATGCGGCCGAGCGCATTGGCTTCGCCCGGCGGCTGCGAAATATGGATGCCGCCGTCACGCGTCCGTTCGAGCCGCAGGCCCATGCGTTGCAGCACGGTCGGGTCCTGCTGCAGGGCCGGCAGATATTCATTGTAGACGATCGACGGCGGTACGTTCCAGGTCGGGTTGACCGTGATGAACTTCATCGTCTCGGTCAGCATCGGGGTGGCATGGTTGCCCGGCTTGCCCGTCACTACCCGCGTGGTCCAGACCTGCGACCCGCCCCGCATCACTTTCAGCGTGAAATCGGGGACGTTGAGGATCACATAGGCGTTGTCGAGCGAGGGGGCGCCGAGCTGACGCGGCAGCCAGCGCCAGCGCTCCATGTTCACGAGCACGGTGTCGATGATCTTGTCGCGCTTCGGGCTGTTGATGGCCTTGACGGTCTTGTCGTCGAGCACGCCGGTCGGCTTGAGATTGGCGCTGGACTGGAACTTGCTCACGGCGGCAGCGACCTTGGCGTCATACGCGGTGTCGTCGGGATTTTCGGTGATGCCGAGCTTGGCGCGCAACTGCGGCACGCGGGCATCTTCCGGAATCACCGCGGGACGTTTCTTGGTGCCTGCCTTGTAGGCCAGCGCCGGGCCTTCCGCGATGGTGATCACGGGGGCGTCGCTCTGGCCGCGCAGCTCGGCGAGCTTTGCCTTCAATTCCCTGTAGAGCTTGTGCGGCGGGTTATAGCTCGCGAGCGCTACCCTGGTGTCCTTGGCGGACGAGACGTTCGCGAGCACTTCCTCCGGATCGGTCGGGTGTTCGGGATAAAGGATGTCGTAGGAAACCTGCGAGTAGTGCATGCGGCCGCTATAGGCGTGGCGCGCATAGTCGAGCATGCTCGAGGTGAGCTTCAACTCGGCATCGGCCAGCGTCTCGGGCGAAGCCGCGGCCGCAAAATCCGGTATCGGATAGTCGTCGACGTTGAGGCCATCGGAGGCGGCGTCCTTCAGCTGCGCGATCACGCCCTTGGCGGAAGCGGTAAGCGCTCCTGCCGAGGTCCACACCGGCGCATATTCCCGCGCGGAATAGAATTTCTCGACCGCCTGGCGCTCACCCTTGCGGTCGAAATAGCGCAGGTTCTTCGCCGCCAGTTGCTCGCGCAGCTTGTCGGCGACCGGCTGGTCTGCTGCCGGCACCGTGCTGGCCGCCTTCACCGGTTCGCTGGCCGTTGCAGGCGCAGCCGGCGTCGTGTTGGCAGTGTCGGTCTTCGGTCCCCCGGAGGAAGCCGCGGGCGCAGTCGCTGTGGTCCCGGCGGGTTTTGCTTCCGCTGGTTTTGCTTCCGAAGGCTTGGGATCGGTGTTCGCTTGGACGCGCGGCAGCTCGATCTGCTTTGGCGGCACCGAGGCGGTCGCATCCATCTTGAAATCGGCGGCGGTGGGCGGCGGAAGGTTGGCGGGCTGCGGAATGGGAATAGCCGCCTCGATCGCGAGTTCGGCGGCGCTTCGCGGCGCGCTGGATTGGGCCAGAGCCGATGTCGCCGATACCGTGAGGAAAGTCGCGGCGACCGCCATCAATGCACGGTCAATTCCAGCACGGCTCATCGAACGGTCACGCATCATCACACCCCCTTGGGAGAAACTGTCCCCGCGGAGACAGGTTCAACATCGTTTGACTTCAACCGGCGCGAAGGCGCCGGCCCGATCCATCGGAAGTCGCCACGCCTGCACTGCACGCAACGAGTCAACGCAGACGATACATGCGCCGCTCTCAACCAGCTAGTTGAGCCCGGGCCAACTCACGACAAACTGACCTCAAATGCCCCCTTTTTCTCAGGATTGCGCGCTTTTGCCACGCGCGCGGCCGTTTGTCTGTCACCTGCAAGCCACGGTTCCAAGGTTCCGGGCGCGCAGGCCCGGCTCAAAGTGCCGCGAGCGCAGCGCTATGATTCCGGAAGACCTTGGCCCGCCTCGCCGGTGCTGCCGGGTTCCTTCTCAGCCGCTTCGTCGAGCTTGCGATACAGCGTCGAGCGGCCGATCTTCAACCGGCGCGCTACTTCGGACATCTGTCCGCGATAGTGCGAGATCGCAAAGCGGATGATTTCGTTCTCGAGCTCCTCGAGCGGCCGTACTTCGCCGCCGCCGGTCAGCATGGTCAGCATGCCCGCTGCAGGTAGCGGAGCGATGGGTATCTCACTACCCGACACCATTGCGGGGGCGGTCGAGGGGGCGACCACCAGCGGCTCGGCGTGCTCGACGGCCGTCGATCCATGCGGTCCCTGCGGGAAGTCGCTCAGGCCCAACTGGTCGCCTTCGCTCATGACGACGGCGCGATACACCGCATTCTCCAGTTGGCGGATGTTGCCGGGCCAGTCGAGCTGGGCGAGATGCGCCATCGCCTCGCCGCTGATGGCGGTGATCGGCCTGTTCTCCTCGGCGCAGAAGCGCGCGAGGAAGTGGCGGAGCAGATGGGGAATGTCCTCGCGGCGCTGGCGCAATGGCGGGATCGTCAGCGGCAGCACGTGCAGCCGGTAGAACAGGTCCTCGCGGAATTGCCCGGCCTTCACGAGATCGAGCAGCTTGCGGTTGGTCGCCGAGATGATGCGAACGTCGACCTTGACGGGCTTGCGGCCGCCGACGGCTTCCACCATGCCTTCCTGCAAGGCGCGCAGCAGTTTTACCTGCGCCGTCAGGGGCAATTCGCCGACCTCGTCGAGGAACAGCGTGCCGCCATGGGCCTCGAGGAACTTGCCCGTGTGCCGTTCGGTCGCGCCGGTGAACGCGCCCTTCTCGTGGCCGAACAGGATCGACTCCACGAGGTTGTCGGGGATAGCGCCGCAATTGACCGCGACGAAGGGTTTTGCCTTGCGCTCACCGCTGCCATGAATGGCGCGCGCGAACAGTTCCTTGCCGACGCCGGACTCGCCTTCGATCAGGACGGGAATGGAGGAGGTCGCCGCCTTCTGCGCGGTGCGCAGCACGCCCGCCATCGCATCGGAGCGGGTGACAATATCGGAAAAGGTCAGCCGGCCCTCCCGGCTGTGGCGGATGCGCTGCAATTCACCCTTCAGCGCGGAAGTATTCAATGCGTTGCGCAGCGATACCTGCAGCCGTTCGACGCCGACGGGCTTCACCACGAAATCCTGCGCTCCTGCGCGCATCGCCGAGACCACGTTGTCGATGCCGCCATGCGCGGTCTGCACGATCACCGGCAAGTTCAGTCCCGCGTCGCGGATTTTTGCCAGCACGCCCATGCCGTCGAGGCCCGGCATGACGAGATCCAGCACCAGGCAGTCGATTCCCTGGCCATCCGGCCCGGTCAGAAGCTCGACGGCGGCATCGCCGGACTCGACCACGGCGGTTTCATAGCCGCATTTCTGCACCATGTTTTCAACCAGACGACGTTGCACGGCGTCGTCGTCGGCGATCAAAATGGTGGCAGCCATGGCACTCCCCGCACGTTACAACTGTCTGTCCCGAATCGGGGCACTGTCGCCGATGCCGATTAATGCACTCTTAAGCGTTGCCGTCCGGCCCGTGCTCCGCCGCCGCGATTCCCGAACAGGAACGGGCGAGCGACCGTCGGAAATTGAACGCTGATTGCGTCGCGTTTGAGACGGGCTGCCAATAAAGGGGGGGCTTGGCCGATCTTGCGGCAATGAGCGAGACGACACCGGCAAGCGACGCAATTTCAGGTACTGAGGGCCGGCAATACCTCCAAAGCGCCGCGATAGATCATGTCGAGCGCGACATACAGGATGATCAAGAGGCCGACATAGGCGACCCAGCGATGCTTCTCCAGAATGCGCGCGATGAAGTTGGCGGCAAGGCCCATTAGAGCGATCGAGAGTGCGAGGCCGAAGACCAGGATCGTCGGGTGCTCGCGCGCCGCGCCTGCAACGGCCAGCACGTTGTCGAGCGACATCGAGACGTCGGCGAGGGTGATCTGCCAGATCGCCTGGCCCAGTGTTTTTTGAGGAGGCGCGGATTCGACAGTAGCTGCGCGCGCGGCCGAAAGACTCTGCGGGGGCGCCTGGTGGTGATGCGCCGCCTGCAACTCACGCCACATTTTCCAGCACACCCAGAGCAGGAGAAGGCCGCCCGCCAGCAGCAGTCCGATGATCTGCAGCAATTGCACCGTGATGCCGGCGAAGCCGATGCGCAGGGCTGTGGCGGCCAATATGCCTACCAGGATGGCCTTCTTCCGCTTGTCCTCAGGCAACCCCGCAGCCGCGAGTCCAATGACGATGGCGTTGTCGCCGGCAAGCACCAGGTCGATCATCACGACCTGGAAAAACGCTGTCAGGGATTGTGAGGAGATCAACTCCAGCATGCGGGCCGCTCCGTTTCAAAGTCCAATCCGACATCGCAGTTCAGGCGAACTGCCAGAGGGGCCCGGGTTTGGACGCACATATCGACAAGGCCGCAGTCAAGCTGCGGAAAGGGTTATCTGTCACTCAGGCTGATCGGAAACGGCGAGCCTGACCAACTGGTCCGGCTCGATCAAAACCGAAAGGACGACGCCGACGAACGTCAGCCCGCCGGCAAGCTCGAAGCAATGGACGCGAAGGCGCTCGGTCCGGCACAACATCGCAACGCCGGCGGTTGCCGCTGCTCCCGCAAACAGCAGGGTCACAACCGCAGGCGCAAGTCCCTCTACGGGAACCACATGGCGGATTCCGAGAGCCGCGGTAAGGGCCGCCAGGAGGATCCCGGCCATCAGCTTGTGGCCGTGGGTAGCGGTGTCGCGGCCAGTAGGCCTGGCGATCCGATCGCCGTCAGCCAATGCCATCGATGTCTCCGCCTCTGGACAATTGCCGAACTGAGGCCAGGATGAGATTGTGTTCTTCAGGCACTACCTGTCCCGACATTCGTAATTGATAGTTTAGTAATCATGAAACGACCCAGACATCAAGATGTTTCGGCCGGGCAGCCGAAGGGGAAAGGCGCTCCTGACGCGCGGGAGCTGCGGAAACAGGCGGGAGATTGGCTGAAGCAACGCAGGGCGGATGCCGGATTGTCGCAGGCTGATCTCGCAATGCGGCTCAAGCTCAAATACTACACGTTCATTTCGCAGGTCGAGAACGGGTTCAGCCGCGTTCCCACGGAATTGATGGGGGCTTGGGCGGAGGAACTGGGCGTTGAACAGCGCGTCTTCGCCAGACATCTGCTAATGTACTATGAGCCGGAACTTCACCGGCTGCTGTTCAGAGCGGAGAACAAATGAGCGTGGTTGAGTTCGAGCGCAGGCAATACGACCCGGCGTGGACCGAAACGGAGCTCGACACTATCAGGACGGCACTGCGCGCTGCGCTCGCGCCGACAACCGGCCGCAGCTGGGAGATCGGCGTGACGGAAAACGGCGACAGCCAGTTCTACCTGCTGGGTCCGCGACCGGATCAATCGTGCGAGCTTTGTCTGTCCCGGATAGGGCGGCTGTATGTCCTGGAGGACGGATCGGGTCGGCTGCTGTTCGAGCATCGAAATCTCGATCTCGTCGCCTTGCAGGCAAGGGCGGCGGTGGCGTCATCGCCATGGTTGCTGGTACGTGCAATCGTGCTGTGGTGTGCGGTTCGAAGCGCGTTCCAGGAAAAGTTCGAGCCGATCCTGGTGGAAGGGGAAGAACTTCTCGTGCAGCTCGTGCCTCAGCTCGCAGCTTTCGCTTGATCGCAGGATCAAGCCGAACCAATTCGATCTCACCGCCAATTTCGAAAGTGCCCATGACCGCGAAATCACGCGCCGCCAAATCGTCCCGCAAGGCCGCGACCAGCAAGGCGCCTGCAGCAAGATCGAAGACAGGCAAGCTTCCGGAATGGAATCTGGCGGATCTCTATTCCGGGATCGACGCGCCGGAAGTGGCGCGCGACCTGGCGAAAATGGATGCCGATTGCGTCGCGTTTGAGACCGACTTCAAGGGCAAGCTGGCCGAATTTACGGCAAGGGACGACGGCGGCCTCTGGCTCGCCGGAGCGGTCAAGCGCTATGAGGCCATCGACGACCTGGCCGGACGGCTCGGTTCCTATGCCGGGCTGGTTCACGCCGGCGACAGCGTCGATCCCGCGATCTCGAAATTCTACGGCGATGTGTCGGAGCGGCTCACGGCGGCCTCGACGCATCTCCTCTTCTTCGCCCTCGAACTCAACCGCGTTGAAGATGACGTGATCGAGCGCGCCATGCAGGCGCCAGAGCTCGGGCACTATCGGCCGTGGATCGAGGATCTGCGCAAGGACAAGCCGTATCAGCTCGAAGACCGGGTCGAGCAGCTCTTTCACGAGAAGTCGCAGAGCGGCTATGCCGCGTGGAACCGGCTGTTCGACCAGACCATCTCCGCGCTGCGCTTCAAGGTGGGCGGCAAGGATCTCGCCATCGAGCCGACGCTGAACTTCATGCAGGACCGGGCCGGCGAAAAGCGCAAGGCGGCGGCGAATGCCCTGGCGAAGACCTTCAAGGACAACGAGCGCACCTTCGCGCTGATCACCAACACGCTCGCCAAGGACAAGGAAATCTCCGACCGCTGGCGCGGCTTCAAGGACGTCGCGGATTCCCGGCATCTGAACAACCGCGTTGAACGCGAGGTGGTGGATGCTCTGGTCGCCTCCGTGCGCGCGGCCTATCCGCAGCTTTCGCACCGCTACTACAAGCTGAAGGCGGGCTGGTTCAAAAAGAAGAGGCTGCCCTATTGGGACCGCAACGCACCGCTGCCGTTTGCAGCCACGGGCACCATCGCCTGGCCGGAAGCGCAGAAGATGGTGCTGACGGCCTATCGCGGTTTCTCGCCCAGGATGGCCGAGATCGCCGAGCGCTTCTTCACCGATCGCTGGATCGATGCGCCAGTCCGTCCCGGCAAGGCGCCGGGTGCGTTCTCTCATCCCACCACGCCGTCGGCGCACCCTTACGTGCTCATGAACTACCAGGGCAAGCCGCGCGACGTGATGACGCTAGCGCACGAACTCGGCCACGGGGTGCACCAGGTGCTGGCGGCCAGGAACGGCGCGCTGATGGCGCCGACGCCGTTGACACTGGCGGAAACCGCGAGCGTGTTCGGCGAAATGCTGACCTTCAAGCGTCTGCTGTCGCAGACCAAGAGCGGCAAGCAGCGCCAGGCGCTGCTCGCCGGCAAGGTCGAGGACATGATCAACACGGTGGTGCGGCAGATCGCCTTCTACACCTTCGAGCGCGCCGTCCACACCGAGCGCAGGAACGGCGAACTGACTGCGCAGCGCATCGGCGAAATCTGGCTCAGCGTCCAGGGAGAAAGCCTCGGGCCTTCGATCGAGATCAAGCCGGGCTATGAGAATTTCTGGATGTACATTCCGCACTTCATCCATTCGCCGTTCTATGTCTATGCCTATGCGTTCGGTGATTGCCTGGTGAATTCGCTCTATGCCGTCTACGAGAATGCCTCGGAGGGTTTTGCCGAGCGCTATCTCGACATGCTCGCCGCGGGCGGCACCAAGCATTATTCCGAACTGCTCCGGCCGTTTGGGCTCGACGCCAAGGATCCGAAGTTCTGGGACGGCGGGCTGTCCGTGATCGCGGGCATGATCGACGAGCTGGAGGCGATAGGCTGACGTCGCTGCGACGTACCCAACCGGGGAGGGGATGCCTCGCGGACGTTTCGACTTGGTCCGGGCTAGATCGGCTCAGTTGATGCGGCCGGTGTTGCGCCCGAGCGTGCCGGGGCCTGCCGCCGGCTCGTTCACATCGACGAAGCCGAGCATCGCGCCGAGCCGGCCGCTGGCCGGCTGGTCGAAGCCGACGTCTCCCGCAAACCCCTTGGGGTTGCGGAAAGTGCGGAACAGGATGTCCCAGACCGGCAGGTCGCCGTAGTTGAAGGCGTGTACGTCGCGCTGGTGGTGGATGCAGTGCGCTTCCGGCCGCTGGATCAGATAGCCGAGCCACGCCGGCGTCCGGATATTCATGTGCTGGAAATAACCATAGAAGGCTGCGATGTAGCCGGTCAGCGCTGCGGCTATCGGATCGAGCCCGAGGATCAGGGTCGTGGTGATCGTCGCCAGCGCGAAGAACATGATCGTCTCCAGCGGATGGAACAGCGCCGCCCCCGACATATCCATGCGCTGCGGGCTGTGATGGATCTGGTGAAACAGTCGCCACATCAGCGGGAAGGTGTGGGCGCTGCGGTGCCAGACGTAGTTGACCAGCGAAAGCACAGCCCAGCCGAGCGCGGCGCCGCCGATCATGCCGAGGCCATCGAGGTTCATCAGGCGATGCGCGTGCAGCCAGGCTTCGGGGATCAACAGCGGGGTCAGCGTCGCCAGCAGCCCCTGCACGGTCAGGAATAGAAACCCCTTCACCCGCCACCAGCGGATCGGCGGAAACTGCCGCGCCGGAAACAGCGCCTCGATCGCGAGCATCACGACATAGGTTACCGGCACCAGCAAGCCGAACAGGTCGATGGCTGTCATGAGCATTCCCTCAGTCTTACAGTGTAAGTTATGTTTCAAGATACGGCCTTGCGGTGTAAGGTTTCAAGCGATCCGTGGGATGTGATGATCAAGAGGACGAAACCAGCGCGGGTAGCGCCCCCCCAGGTCAGCGGCGGGCGGGCGCGAAGCCGGGCAGGGCGGCCGCTGTCGCGGGAGCGGATTGCCGCCGCCGCCATGGCGCTGGTCGACCGCGATGGGCTGGAGGCGCTCTCGACCCGCCGGCTTGGCGAGGCGCTCGGCTGCGAGGCGATGAGCATCTACCACCACTTTCCGAGCAAAGCGCACCTGATGGATGCGCTGATCGACCTGATGCTGGCGGAGGCGCGGGTCGAACTGTTACCGGAATGGAACTGGCTGCAGCGGCTGCGCCATACCGCGCACGGCTTTCGCGCGATGGCGCTGAAGCACCCGAAGTTTTTCCCATATTTTGCCGTGCACCGGCTCAATACGCCGTCGGGGGTCGCCTACATCGACGGCACTATAGGCATCCTGCGCGCGGCCGGTTTCTCCGATCGCGACGCTGCCACGCATTTCCGGACCATCGGCTACTACCTCACCGGCGCGGCGCTGGATGAAACCGCCGGCTACGCCATGGGGCCGTCGGCTGCCGAGCCGGTCTCCAACAACACCATCGCCGCCGATTTCAGGAATCTCGCCGCGGCCGCGCCCTTCTTTCAGCCCGGGCATTTCCGGGCGACGTTTGAAACCGGTCTGGAAATGCTGCTGGCGGAGATCGAGCGGGCGCACGAGTGAGAGGGGTAGCCGTGGAAGGGGGTGTTAGACAACAATTGGCCGTCGCCATGACCTGATAAGCCCTGGCATAGTGGCTGCGCGCCGTTGCCCTGCCAGCGGGATTGCGGTATCTGCTCGCCAGACGAGACTTTGGACCGACTGGGGACCTTCAATGGCAAACCATAGCGAAGTGGCCTACACCACCGCCGACGGCAACGATTATCCGGCGCATGAAAAGACCTATGAGGGTTTCCTCATGCTGGTGAAGTGGGGCACGATCTCTGTTGCCGCGATCGTAATTCTGATGGCGATCTTCCTGACCTGAACTGACTTGACCCGTCGCGCCGTGCCGCGTGGCGGCGCGGAGCGAAAATTGCCAGCGTGCCGGCCGCAAATCCGGTATCCATCCCAATGGAAATAGCGCTAGCCTGCGCGTTCGCGCCTGCGGAGGCCTCATGAAGATTGCCGTTACCAGGGAAATCGATCCGTCGGAGCCGCGGGTTGCGGCCTCGCCCGATACCGTGAAGAAGTTCAAGGCGCTGGGCGCCGAGGTGGCGGTCGAGCCCGGGGCAGGCATCAAGTCCGGCCTTCCGGACTCCGAATTCACGGCCGCAGGCGCCACCGTCAGTGCGGATGCGCTGAAAGACGCCGACATCATCATCAAGGTGAAGCGGCCGGAAGCCTCCGAACTCGCGCAGTACAAGCGCGGCGCACTCGTCATCGCCATCATGGACCCCTACGGCAACGACGCCGCGCTGAAGGCGATGGCCGATGCCGGCGTTGCCGCATTCGCGATGGAGTTGATGCCGCGCATCACCCGCGCGCAGGTGATGGACGTGCTGTCTTCGCAGGCCAACCTTGCCGGCTATCGCGCCGTCATCGAGGGGGCGGAAGCCTTCGGCCGCGCCTTCCCGATGATGATGACCGCGGCCGGCACGGTTCCGGCGGCGAAGGTCTTCGTGATGGGCGTCGGCGTCGCCGGCCTGCAGGCGATCGCCACCGCGCGCCGTCTCGGCGCGGTGGTCACTGCAACCGACGTGCGGCCCGCGACCAAGGAGCAGGTGGAATCGCTCGGGGCGAAATTCCTCGCGGTCGAGGATGAAGAGTTCAAGAATGCGCAGACCGCCGGCGGCTACGCCAAGGAGATGAGCAAGGAATACCAGGCCAAGCAGGCCGCGCTCACCGCCGAGCACATCAAGAAGCAGGACATCGTCATCACCACAGCGCTGATTCCGGGCCGGCCTGCGCCGAAGCTCGTCTCCGCCGACATGGTGAAGTCGATGAAGCCGGGCTCCGTGCTGGTCGACCTTGCGGTCGAGCGCGGCGGCAATGTCGAAGGCGCCAAGCCGGGTCAGGTCGTCGAGGTCGATGGCATCAAGATCGTGGGCTACACCAACGTTGCCGGCAGGGTGGCGGCGTCGGCTTCCAGCCTCTATGCCCGCAATCTGTTTTCGTTCATCGAGACCATGGTCGACAAGGCCAGCAAGGCGCTCGCCGTGAACTGGGAAGATGAACTGGTGAAGGCCACCGCGCTGACCAGGGACGGCGCGGTGATCCATCCGAACTTCCAGCCGAAATAAGGAGAGAAGCCATGGAGCATCTTGCGCAGGCGGTCGATCCCTTCGTGTTCCGGCTGTCGATTTTCGTGCTCGCCGTCTTCGTCGGCTATTTCGTGGTGTGGTCGGTGACTCCCGCGCTGCATACGCCGCTGATGAGCGTGACCAACGCGATCTCCTCGGTGATCGTGGTCGGCGCGCTGCTGGCGGTCGGCGTCGGCATGATCTCCTCCGGTTCGGGCTGGGCGCGCGGCTTCGGTTTCGTCGCGCTGATCTTTGCCTGCGTGAACATCTTCGGCGGCTTCCTTGTCACCCAGCGCATGCTGGCGATGTACAAGAAGAAGGCCAAGTGAGCGGCAATCACCTCGGGATGGTGAGGAAAACGGGGACCTGAGATGAGCGCCAATCTTTCCGCACTTCTCTATCTGGTGGCAGGCGTGCTGTTCATCCTGTCGCTGCGCGGGCTGTCGAGCCCGGCCACGTCGCGCCAGGGCAACCTGCTCGGCATGATCGGCATGGCGATCGCCGTCGGCACGACGCTGGCGAGCCACCCGCCGGCGGACACCACCGCCTGGATCCTCGTCGTGCTCGGCATCGCCATCGGCGCCGTGATCGGCGCGGTGATCGCCCGCCGCGTGCCGATGACCTCGATGCCGGAACTGGTCGCCGCCTTCCACTCCCTGGTCGGCATGGCGGCCGTATTGGTTGCAGCCGGCGCGTTCTATGCGCCGGAAGCCTTCGACATCGGCAAGCCCGGCGCCATTCACGCCTCCAGTCTCGTCGAAATGTCGCTCGGCGTCGCCATCGGCGCGCTGACCTTCACCGGCTCGGTGATCGCGTTCCTGAAACTTTCCGCGCGAATGAGCGGCGCGCCGATCATCCTGCCCGGCCGTCACATCATCAACATCGCGCTGGCGCTGGCGCTGGTGTACTTCATTTTCAGCCTGGTGCGCTCCGGCAGCGCCTTCGATTTCTGGATGATCACGATTATCGCGCTGGTGCTCGGCGTGCTCATGATCATTCCGATCGGCGGCGCCGACATGCCGGTCGTGATCTCGATGCTGAATTCCTATTCCGGCTGGGCTGCGGCCGGCATCGGCTTCACGCTGGGCAATTCGGCGCTGATCATCACCGGCGCGCTGGTCGGCTCTTCCGGCGCCATCCTGTCCTACATCATGTGTCACGCGATGAACCGATCGTTCATCTCGGTGATCCTGGGCGGCTTCGGCGGCGAGACCGCGGCGGCTGGCGGCGGCAGCGGCGAGCAGAAGCCGGCCAAGCTCGGCTCGGCGGACGATGCGGCCTTCATCATGAAGAACGCCTCCAAGGTCATCATCGTGCCGGGCTACGGCATGGCGGTGGCGCAGGCCCAGCATGCGTTGCGCGAGATGGCCGATCTGTTGAAGAAGGAAGGCGTCGAGGTGAAGTATGCCATTCACCCGGTCGCAGGCCGCATGCCGGGCCACATGAACGTGCTGCTGGCCGAGGCCAACGTGCCCTATGACGAGGTGTTCGAGCTCGAGGACATCAACTCCGAATTTGCCCAGGCTGATATCGCCTTCGTGATCGGCGCCAACGACGTCACCAATCCGGCGGCCGAAGAGGACAAGACCTCGCCGATCTACGGCATGCCGGTGCTGCAGGTGTGGAAGGCGGGCACGGTGATGTTCATCAAGCGCTCGCTGGCCTCGGGTTATGCCGGCATCGACAATCCGCTGTTCTATCGCGACAACACCATGATGCTGCTCGGCGACGCCAAGAAGGTTACCGAGAACATCGTCAAGGCGATGTAATCCGGACGGCCGGTCCTTCTCCGGAAGTCGCTGCCCGCAGCACGCTACGATAGCGGCCGCGGCGGCGTGTCGGTTACTGGAGGCAGCGCGGTGACCATCCTGAAATGGCTCGTGATCGTGGCTGCCATCGGTTACGCTGCCGGGCTCGCGGCGGTGTTCATGCTCCAGCGAGCCATTCTTTTCCCCATTCCCGCGCGCGAGCGGGTTGCTCCGGCCTCGGCGGGTTTTCCGCAGGTTGAGGAGCATGTCCTGGCGACCGCTGACGGCGAGAAGATCGTCGTCTGGCACATGCCGGCGAAGCCGGGCCGTCCCGTCATTCTCTACTTCCACGGTAACGGCGACACCCTCGCCGGCTTCTTCCCGCGCTTTGGCGACATCATCGCCGACGGCAGCGGCGTCGTCGCGCCAGCCTATCGCGGCTACTCCGGTTCGACCGGCACGCCGAGCGAGCAGGGGTTGTTGCGGGATGCAGAGGCTGCCTATGCCTTTGCGACCGCGCGCTATGCGGCGGACCGCATCGTCGTGTGGGGCTTCTCGCTCGGCTCCGGCGTCGCCGTCGCCCTGGCCGCTCGGCACCAGGTCGGCAGGGTGATCCTGGAAGCAGCATACAGCTCGGTCGTCGATGTTGCGGCGTCGGCCTTTCCGATCTTTCCGGTGCGGCTGTTGCTGAAGGACTCGTTCCGTTCCGACCTGCGGATTGCGCAAGTCAAGGTTCCGCTGTTGTTCATGCACGGCGCCCAAGACGCGACGATCCCGATCTCGTCCGGTGAACGGCTGTTTGCGCTGGCGGGTGAGCCGAAGCAGTTCATCCGCTTCGGGGATGGCGATCACAACGATCTCGACTATTTCGGCGCATCCGCTGCGGCGCGTCGGTTTGTCAACGCCGCCGGCGGCTAGAAAATGCTAGGGGTAGGCGGCAGGACGAACACCCGGGGCTGATCTCATGAGCGTACACGGGCCGATGTCGCTATCGGCGTGGATATTTCCGTCGCTTGGCATGGCGCTGTTCGGCATTAGCTTGGCCGCCGGCTATTCCTTTGCGCCCTCTGCCGTCGGATGGCTGTTTGCGGCAGTGTTGCTGGTGGTCCTGTTCGGCACGGTTTTTGCCGCGGTTCATCATGCCGAAATGATCGCGGAGCGGATCGGCGAGCCGTTCGGCACGCTGCTGCTCACGCTCTCCGTCACGGTCATCGAGGTGGCGCTGATCGCCACCATCATGCTGGGCGACACGCCGGCGCCGACGCTGGCGCGCGATACCGTGTTCGCGGTGGTCATGATCGTCTGCAACGGCCTCGTCGGGCTCTGTATCTTCATCGGCGGCCTGCGCTACCGCGAGCAGGATATCCAGATCACCGGAGCCAACGTCTATCTGAGCATGTTGTTCGTGCTCGCTACCATCACGTTGGCCTTGCCGAATGTCACGCTGACCGCGCCAGGTCCGGTCTACTCCAATGCCCAGCTTGCCGTCGTCAGCACCGTCACCCTGCTGCTCTATGCGGTGTTCCTCTACACCCAGACCATCCGCCACCGCGACTATTTCGTCAGCGATGCCAATGAGGCGGCCGAGCGTGGCGAGGTGATGTCGGACCGCATGCTGGCGATCAGCATTGCGCTGCTGCTGCTCTCCCTGCTCGCGGTGGTGCTGCTGGCGAAAAAGTTCTCAGCCGTCGTGGACGAGGTCACCGACAGGGTAGGAGCGCCGGCGGCTTTCGCCGGCCTGCTCGTTGCGATCCTGATCCTGCTGCCGGAAGGCATCGCCGCCATATCGGCCGCGCGCAAGAACGATCTGCAGAAGAGCGTTAACCTTGCGCTCGGCTCGTCGATCGCCACCATCGGGCTCACGGTCCCGGCGGTGGCCATCGCCGCCTATGCGCTCGACAAGGAGCTCGTGCTCGGGCTCAGCAGCCAGCACATGCTGATCCTGCTGCTGACCTTCGTGCTCAGCATGCTTACCTTCGGTACCGGCCGCACCAATATCCTGTTCGGCCTGGTCCACATGGTGGTGTTTGCGTTGTTTGTGTTCATGGTGTTCGTGCCCTAAAGCGCGATGAGATGGTGACGAATCGTCATAGCGCTTTAGGTTGTTGTTTGCGCATGATCTTTCCGGAAAACCGCTTCACACTTTGCCGGATGATGCTTTAGAACCGGCAGGGGAAACGAGGTAACAGCATGCTCAGCGCCAAGTCGGACGTCCAGGTCGATACTCCCGAAGTCCGTGTCACCGAATGGCGGCTGGCGCCGGGCAGCGCCACCGGCCATCACATTCACGAGATGGATTATGTGATCGTGCCGGTCACGGCCGGCGAGATGACCATCGTGGGGCCGAACGGGGAGCGCTCCAAGGCGCAGCTCTCGACCGGAAAGTCCTACTTTCGCAAGGCCGGCGTCGAGCACGACGTGCTCAACGAGACGGCTACCGAGATCGTGTTTCTGGAAGTGGAATTGAAACCCTGAGGCAGAATTGAGGGGAATTGCCACCGATCCGACTCAGTTGATCCCTCAATGTGCCCCAAAGTTCCCGCAAACAGGCTGCCGTCGGGAGTGGCCTGTAGATGCTGAATTACCTGAAGAAATTTGCCGTTGAGATCGTGCCGTCGGTGGCTGCGACCGTCATCGGCGCCTACATCGTCAACCACTACATCAGCGCCAAGCCGGCCGCCGAGCCGCCGGCCGCCGCCGTCTCGACCGTCCAGCCCAAATCCGGCGCGCCTGAAGCCGGCAAGACCGACGCCGGCAAGACCGAAGCCAAGGCGATACCCGAGATCGAGATCGCCGGAATTCCCGCTTCCGGCGTCAAGGCCAAGGGCATTTCGGAGAAGGCGCTGCTGGAAAGAAATGCCGCCGCCGACAAGGCCGTGGTGCCGGAAAAGCCGGCGGAGAAGTCCGCTGACAAACCAGCGGATAAGCCAGCGGAAACCACGGCGAGCCTGCCGCCCGAAACCAAGCGCCCGGCCGCGGTGCGCTCTGCCAAGGCCTCTCCGGTGACGGCTGCTGCCCCTGCCGAGGCTTCCGCCAGCGAGGACCGCCGTGACGCCAATGATCTGGCGCGCGCCGCCATCGAGCGGCTGCGCGGCCATGGCGAAACGCCGCCGCGCATGCAGCCGGCTCCGCGCGTACCTGAAGTCGCGCGCGCCCCGGAAGAACCGCGCGTGGTGGTGGCGCCGCCGTCGGCAGTGCACCCGCTGCCGCCGCCGATCATGGTTGCAACACCGTCGGAAGTCGCCGATTCGGCTGCGTTGCGGGCCGATCCGTCCCGTCCGACGCCGCCGGCCGAAATTCCGCTGGCGCGGCCCCCGCTCGATCTGCGCACCGAGGCGATGGCCGAGCCGCCGAAGCAGAAGACGAACGTCGCTGAAGACGTGCTGTTGGCGGCCAAGTCGATGTTCCACGCCGTTCTGCCGAAATAGGGCCGACGCTTGCTGTCATCGTATCCCGGACTGCCCCCGGGCGCGGCTTGCGTGAAGAACTCCCGCCGACCGGGATGGCGGCTCA
>JAHCKB010000259.1 GCA_026125985.1 Bradyrhizobium sp. | reverse complement strand
GGAGCTGAACCACACCGGCGCGCACAAGGTGAACAATGTGCTCGGCCAGATCATGGTCGCGCGGCGCATGGGCAAGAAGCGCATCATTGCCGAGACCGGCGCCGGCCAGCATGGTGTTGCGACCGCGACGCTGTGCGCGCGCTTCGGTCTCGAATGCGTGGTCTATATGGGCGCGGTCGACGTCGCCCGTCAGGCGCCCAACGTGTTCCGCATGGAGATGCTCGGCGCCAAGGTCGTGCCGGTGCAATCGGGCACGCGCACGCTGAAGGACGCGATGAATGAGGCGCTGCGCGACTGGGTCACCAACGTGCACAACACCTTCTATTGCATCGGTACGGTGGCAGGCCCGCATCCCTATCCGATGATGGTGCGCGACTTCCAGTCCGTCATCGGCGATGAAACGCGCAAGCAGATGATGGAGGCAGAAGGCCGCCTGCCGGACTCGCTGATTGCCTGCATCGGCGGCGGCTCCAATGCGATGGGCCTGTTCCATCCCTTCCTCGACGAGCCCTCGGTCGAGATCTTCGGTGTCGAAGCCGCCGGTCATGGCCTGACGCAACTGCATGCGGCGTCGATTGCCGGCGGCCGGCCGGGCGTGCTGCACGGCAACCGCACCTATCTCCTGATGGACGATGACGGCCAGATCCAGGACGCACATTCGATCTCGGCGGGTCTCGACTATCCCGGCATCGGGCCGGAGCACTCCTGGCTGCACGAAGCCGGCCGCGTGACCTATCTGTCCGCGACCGACGAGGAAGCGCTTGCCGCCTTCACGCTGCTGTCGCGCCTCGAAGGCATTCCCCCGGCGCTGGAGCCGGCACACGCGATCGCCAAGGTCATGGAGCTGGCGCCGAAGCGGCCCAGGGATCACCTGATGGTGGTCAACCTGTCCGGCCGTGGCGACAAGGACATCCCGCAGATCGCGGAGATCCTGAAAGGCAGGAAGCAGTGACCACCCGCATCGACACGCGTTTTGCCCAGCTCGCGAAAGAAGGCCGCTCGGCGTTCGTCACCTTCCTGATGGCCGGCGATCCCGATCCCGCAACTTCGCTCGACATCATCAAGGCGCTACCCAAGGCGGGCGCCGATGTCATCGAGATCGGCATGCCCTTTACCGATCCGATGGCGGACGGTCCCTCGATCCAGGCGGCGGGCCTGCGCGCGCTCAAGGGCGGCATGACATTGAAGAAGACGCTGGAGCTGGTGCGCGGCTTCCGCAAGGGCGACGACGCCACGCCGCTGGTGCTGATGGGCTACTACAATCCGATCTACATCTATGGCGTCGACAGGTTTCTCGCCGACGCCAAGACTGCGGGCGTCGACGGCCTCATCATCGTCGACCTGCCGCCGGAGGAAGACGACGAACTCTGCATTCCCGCCTTGAAAGCGGGGTTGAACTTCATCCGTCTGGCCACCCCGACTACCGATGACAAGCGCCTGCCGGCGGTGCTCGCCAACACCTCGGGCTTCGTTTACTACGTCTCGATCACCGGCATCACCGGCGCGGCAGCCGCCGACTCCAGGGCGGTGGGCGATGCGGTGGCGCGGATCAAGCGCCACACCGGACTTCCGGTCTGTGTCGGCTTCGGCATTCGCACGCCGGAGACCGCACGGGCGATCGCGGAGAAGGCCAACGGCGCGGTGGTCGGCACGGCACTGGTCGATGCGCTGCGCGACAGCCTCGATGCGCAGGGCAAAGCGACCGGCAAGACGGTTGCCGCGGTAGCCGACCTCGCCGCGGCGCTGGCGCAGGGCGTGCGGGGCGCCAAGCAGGCGGCCGAATAGGTCTAATTGCCTGCGAATCGGGCTTTAAGTAGCGACTTGTCCGGGTTGGACCGGAGCGCCATATGATAGCGTCAAGAATAGTGATGAATGCGCTGACCGCATTTCGGAGCGAATCATGAACTGGCTCACCAACGTCGTCCGGCCGAAGATCCGCAACATGCTGCGGCGTGAGACGCCGGAGAATCTCTGGATCAAGTGCCCGGATTCCGGGCAGCTCGTGTTCTACAAGGACGTCGAGGCCAACCAGTTCGTCATTCCCGGCTCCAACTATCACATGCGCATGGGCGCGGTGGCGCGGATGAAGTCGATCTTCGACAACGAGACCTGGTACGACATTGCGTTGCCCGAGGTCGTCGCCGATCCCCTCAAGTTCCGCGACGAGCGGAAATATGTCGATCGCCTCAAGGATGCGCGCGCCAAGACCGGGCTGAACGATGCCGTCAAGGTTGGCTACGGCAAGCTCGAGGGCTCCGCCGTCGTCGTGGCCGTGCAGGATTTCGATTTCATGGGCGGCTCGCTCGGCATGGCCGCTGGCGAGGCGATGGTGCGCGGCATGGAGCTTGCGCTCGAGAAGCAATCGCCCTTCATCGTGTTCGCAGCTTCCGGCGGCGCCCGCATGCAGGAAGGCATCCTGTCGCTGATGCAGATGCCGCGCACGACCGTGGCGGTGCAGATGCTGCGCGAAGCGAAGCTGCCCTACATCGTGGTGCTGACCAATCCGACCACCGGCGGCGTCACCGCTTCCTACGCCATGCTCGGCGACGTCCATATCGCAGAGCCCGGCGCGCTGATCGGGTTCGCAGGTGCGCGCGTCATCGAACAGACCATCCGCGAGAAGCTGCCTGAAGGCTTCCAGCGTGCCGAATATCTTCGCGACCACGGCATGGTCGACATGGTCGTGCATCGTCACCAGATGCGCTCGACGCTGGCGCGGCTCTGTCGCCTGCTGACCAAAGCGCCGGCGCTGGAGGCCGGGTCCGGGGAGCCTGAAGTGACCGATCCCGCGCAAACCGAAACGGCTCCGGAATCGGAGCCGGCCGCGCCGCAGGCGTGAACGCGCCCGCGGCCAAACCTGCGACACCGCTCAATGCAGTGATCGCGCGGCTGTCGGCGTTGCATCCGGCGAAGATCGACCTCAGCCTCGATCGCATGCACCGCGTGCTGGAGCGGCTGGGCCACCCCGAGCGCAAGCTGCCCCCGGTGATCCACGTCGCCGGCACCAACGGCAAGGGTTCGACCATTGCCTATTTGCGGGCAACGCTGGAGGCGGCAGGCCATCGCGTCCACGCCTTCACCTCGCCCTATCTGGTAAGAGTGAATGAATGCTTCCGGCTCGGACGCCCCGGCGGCGGCGTTCTGGTCGGCGACGAAGAACTGCGGGCGGCGCTGGAGCGCTGCGAAGAGGCGAATGCCGGCGCACCGCTCACCGTATTCGAGAGCAAGACCGCGGCGGCATTCTGCCTGTTCGCGGACAACCCGGCCGATGTCGTGCTGCTGGAAGTCGGCCTCGGCGGGCGGCTGGATTCGACCAACGTCATCGAGAAGCCGCTGGCGGCCGTGATCGCGCCTGTTGGCATGGACCACATGGAATTCCTCGGGGATAGTCTGGCCTCGATCGCAACCGAGAAAGCCGGCATCATCAAGCGCGACGTACCCGTGATCTGCGCCGAGCAGGAAGACGAGGCCATGGCCGTGGTCGAGGCTGCCGCGAAGCGCATGCGTGCGCCGCTGTTTGCCGCCGGCCAGCAATGGCATGTCGGCATCGAGCGGGGACGCCTCGTCTATCAGGACGAGCGCGGCCTGATGGATCTCGCCGCGCCGAAATTGTTCGGCCGCCATCAGTTCGACAATGCCGGGCTTGCGATTGCGACATTGCGCGCGACCGGCGTCTTCAGGATCGGTCAGGCCGTTTTCGAGGCCGGCATCGTCGGCGCCGAATGGCCGGCGCGAATGCAGCGACTTTCCTCGGGTCGGCTGCTGGAGCAGGCGCCCGCGGGCGCCGAACTCTGGCTGGACGGCGGCCACAATGCCGACGGGGGCCGCGTCGCCGCCGCCGCGCTCGGCGACCTGGAAGAGCGCGTGCCGCGCCAGCTCGTGATCATCGCGGGCATGATGGGCAACAAGGATGCGAGCGCCTTCCTTGCCAATTTTGCCGGACAGACGCGCCACATCATCGCGGTCGCCATTCCCGACACCGACAATGCGATGCCGCCCGATCGGCTGGCCGATGCCGCCCGCCAGCTCGGCATGCGTGTCGAAATTGCCGATGGCGTCGAGGCGGCGCTTCGCTCACTGACGAAGCTCGCCTATGAGACGCCGCCGCGGATCCTGATTGCCGGATCGCTCTATCTCGCCGGTCATGTACTGGAGCTCAACGGCACGCCGCCGGGTTAGGATCGATCGATGCGCTTTGCTGCCATTGCCGACGTGCACGGAAATCATCTCGCGCTGGAAGCCGTGCTGGCCGACATCCGCGCCCATGGCGTCACCGACATCGTCGATCTCGGCGACATGGCGAGCGGACCGCTCGATGCGCGGCGCACCATGGATCGGCTGATGGCACTCGATGCGGTTCATGTGCTCGGCAACCACGATCGCTGGCTGATCGACCGGCCGGTCGAGAAGATGGGCGCTTGGGAGCGTCCCGCCTATCCGCAGCTCAATGCCGCTCATTTCGACTGGCTGCGCACGGTGCCGGCAACGCGTGTGTTCCGCGACCAGGTCTTTCTCTGTCACGCAACGCCGGCGGACGACAACGTCTACTGGCTGGAAGCGGTGACGCCGGAGGGAGCCGTGACGATGGCGCCGCTCGATGCGATCGAGAAAGAGGCGGAAGGAATTTCGCTGCCGTTGATCCTGTGCGGCCACACCCATGTCGCGCGCGCCGTGAGGCTTCGCGACGGACGGCTGGTGGTCAATCCCGGCAGCGTCGGCGGTCCCGGCTTCTCCTACAACGTTCCGTTTGCGCACCGGATCGAGGCAGGTACGCCGGATGCGCGCTACGCGATCCTGGAGCTGACGCCGGCGGGATGGAGCGTCACCTTCCGCCACGTGCCCTACGACAACGCGGCGATGGCGGCACTGGCAGCGCGCAATGGCGACAAGGAGTTCGCGTTGGCCCTGTCGACCGGCTGGGTCGGTTAAACAAAAACGGCCGGCTGAATGCCGGCCGTTTCGTCATTCGGAAATCGAGGCCGATCAGACGGCGGCGGAAATCCACTGCTGCAGCTTCGCCTTCGGCGCGGCGCCGACCTGGCGGGAAGCCATCTCGCCGCCCTTGAAGATCATCAGGGTCGGGATCGACATCACGCCATATTTGGACGCGGTCTTCGGGCTCTCGTCCACATTGAGCTTCACGATCTTGACCTTGTCGCCCATGGAGCCGGCGATCTCATCGAGCGCGGGCGCGATCATGCGACAGGGGCCACACCATTCGGCCCAGAAGTCGACCACGACAGGGCCGCTCGCCTTGAGCACCTCGGTCTCGAAATCGGCGTCAGAAACCTTGCCAACGGCCATGGGGAATACCTCGTTCAGTTACTGGATAAGGGGCTACGGGAATCGCGCCCAAACAGCATGCGGCCAACCTATGAACGCCGCCTTGCCGGGTCAAGCAGGCTCACGAGGAGATGACAAGAATGCCAGTTCGGCGTCCAGCGCTGAGGTGGAAATCTCCATCAAATCAGGGGTTTCCGTCCACAGCAGTGCCGCCCGGACGGGTCGCTGGGGATAAAGTTTAGTAAGCACCGCCCGATAGAGGGCAAGCTGGCGGACATAGCCATGGGGAGCCTCGGCGGCGGCAGCCGGCGGCGCGTGGTTGGTCTTGTAGTCCACGATCAGGACTTCATCTGATGTGACCACAAGGCGGTCGATCTGGCCGGAAACCAGCCGCCCCTCGTGCCGGCCGACGATCGGCACCTCGGCGCGGCTGCCGGCCGCGAACACCGCGGCGAAACGCGGCTCGGCAATCAGCGCCAGCACCTGCGCCGCCAGCGATTCGCGCTCCGCATCCGTCCAGCTCCCCGCATTGCGGGCGAGATAGTTCAGCGCGAGCTCGCGGCGGCGGTCGGCCGCAAGCTCAGGCAGCGATTGCAGCAGGCGATGCACCAGCACGCCGCGCTGCAGCGCGCGGGCGCGCTGGGCGAGGGACTCGCCGGTCCGGAAACGCTTGCCGTCGTCTCCGCCGGGATGGGACGGGCGCAGCCGCTTATCGATGGTCTGCTCCGGCGCCGCCGGCATGCGCAGCCAGTCCGGCAGCGAAGGAGACGCGCCCGCCGGCACGTCGAGGCCCGCGTCTGCAGGCGACTGGATGTCCTCGGCGCGCCTGTAGCTCTTCACGACGCCCTCGCCCGCCGGGATTTCCTCGAACACCAGATCGGAATTCTCAAGGCCGCGCTGGACCAGATCGTACCAGGAATGCTCGCGGATGTTGCCGCGGTTGCCGGGCATGCAGCCCGCGACGATCAACCGGTCGGCCGCGCGCGTCATCGCGACATAAAGCAGGCGACGATATTCGTGCTCGGTCTCTTCCAGCATCGCGCTGCGCGCATTCGCCACGCAGGGAGGGTCTTCCGCCTTGCGTTCTGCCCACACCACGACCTCGCCGCCATTTCCTCTGGGGACGCGAATGAGGCGAAGGCGTTGCGTGTCTGCCGGCGCCGTGGTGGTATCGGCCATGATGACCACGGAAGCTTCCAGTCCCTTGGCGCCATGCACCGTCATCACGCGGACCTCGTCGCGCGAGATTTCCATGTCGCGCTTAACTTCTGTGTCGGCCGCGCGCAGCCACGCCATGAATCCCTGCAGCGAAGCCGGCGCCTTCCTCTCGTAGGACAGCGCCAGTTCGAGGAACTCGTCCAGCGCGTCGTTGGACTCGTGTCCGAGCCGGCGCAGGATGCGCGCCCGGCCATTGTCGCCGCCCAGGAGCCAGGCATAGAACGCAAACGGCGGTTCGGTGCGGGCGCGGCGCTCG
>JAHCKB010000258.1 GCA_026125985.1 Bradyrhizobium sp. | reverse complement strand
CGGCGATCATCATGCTGTCCTGCATCTACTGGGGCGCGCTGTTCGGCGGCGCCATCACGTCCATTCTCTTCAACATACCAGGCGAGCCGTGGTCGGTGGCGACCACTTTCGACGGTTATCCGATGGCGCAGCAGGGCAAGGCCGGCGAAGCCCTCACTGCCGCCTTTACCTCTTCTTTCGTCGGCGCATTGTTCGCCGTCATCATGATCACACTGGTCGCCCCGCTGGTCGCAAGTTTTGCGCTGCAGTTCGGCCCGGCGGAAAAGTTCGCGGTCTATTTTCTCGCCTTCTGCAGTTTCGTCGGCCTCAGCAAGGAACCGCCGTTCAAGACCATTGCCGCGATGATGATCGGTTTTGCGCTTGCCGCAGTCGGACTCGATTCCATCACCGGACAATTGCGCCTCACCTTCGGCGTGACCGAACTGCTCAACGGCTTCGACTTCCTGATTGCCGTCATCGGACTGTTCGGCATCGGCGAAATTTTGCTGACCATGGAGGAAGGGCTCGCCTTCCGCGGCGGCAATGCGCACATCAATCTGCGCGTGGTGCTCCAGACCTGGAAGGAACTTCCGGCCTATTGGATGACGTCACTGCGCTCCTGCGTGATCGGCTGCTGGATGGGCATCACGCCGGCCGGCGCCACGCCGGCCTCGTTCATGAGCTACGGCATCGCCAAGCGCGTCGCCAAGCGCGGCAGCAATTTCGGCAAGGGCGAGATCGAAGGCGTGGTCGCGCCCGAGACGGCAGCGCACGCCGCCGGCACGGCCGCCTTGCTGCCGATGCTTTCGCTCGGCGTGCCCGGCTCGCCGACGGCAGCCGTGCTGCTCGGGGGACTGTTGATCTGGGGCCTGCAACCCGGACCGATGCTGTTCGTCGAACAGAAGGAATTCGTCTGGGGCCTGATCGCCTCGATGTATCTCGGCAATCTCGCAGGCCTGCTCGTCGTGCTCACCTGCGTGCCGATCTTCGCGGCCATCCTCCGCGTCCCGTTCAGCATCATCGCGCCGCTGATCCTCGTGCTTTGCGCGATCGGCGCCTATTCGGTTCACAGCTCCACCTTCGACGTGGTGCTGATGCTGGTGTTCGGCGTGCTCGGCTATCTCCTGAAGAAGTGCAACTACCCGCTCGCCCCGCTCGTGCTGGCCATCGTGCTCGGCGACAAGGCGGAGGAAGCCTTCCGACAGTCGCTGCTGGGATCTCAGGGCTCGCTTGGCATCTTCTTCGCCAACCCGCTGGTCAGCACGATCATGATCCTCGGCCTGATCGCCCTGTTCTGGGCGCCGATCCATCAGGGTTACTCACGCCTTCGCGCGGCCGCCGCCTAGTCCGGTTGCCGGCGTCTTCCGGCTCGTCCCTGTTGCACAGCGCGATGCGCCGCGCGCACTGGCATGCCTGCCGCGATAATTCCCTCTTTTTCCTAACTTAATCAGACGGCCACCCCCGCCAATGCTGGGGAAAAATTGTCAATATTCCTTACGCTTATAAACCGAACGCCTCTTCTGATTCGAACTTGACATCTGGCATTTGGTATACCAACTTGCTGCGACTGTTTCCCCTTGGAGGTCGCGATGCTCGTCGGAGATATTCTGCGCAACAAACCCGCCCGTGTTGCAACGGTTCGGATGAACGAAACCGTCAGCATCGCCGCGCAGCTCATGCGTGCGGCCAATATCAGTGCGCTCGTCGTCAAGGACGTGGTGCGCACCGAAGGCAACACGGCGGTCGGCATGTTCACCGAGCGTGACGTGGTGCGCGCCGTCGCCGAGCACGGCCCCGCCGGCGCGGCCTTGAAGGTGGCGCAACTGATTTCCGTGCAGGAACTGGTCTCCTGTTCCCCGACCCACACGATCGACCACGTACGCCACCTGATGAACCGGCACCACATCCGTCACCTGCCTGTCATCGATAACTACAGCCTGATCGGCGTCATCAGCATGCGCGACATCTCCTCCGCCGTCGATGAAGCAGCGACCGCCACCCGCCAGGAGGCTGTGCCTGCCTAGGCGCATGCTTTCCGAGCGAATGCCCGTCCCGCGGAAACAAAACCCCGCTTTTGCATGATTGCGATGCCCTGAAACGCCGCCGCCCCCGTAGACAATTGCGGGGGGTGGCTGCATCCTGCGCCCTCGAAACCTCCCGAACGGGAGACCTGCGCGCGTTCGCGCCGGAGAAGCAACAGCGGGAAACGAGTGAGGGCAGCCATGATCAAGACGCGCTTTACCGAAATGTTCGGTATCGAACACCCGATCGTGCAGGGCGGCATGCAATGGGTCGGTCGCGCCGAACTGGTCGCCGCCGTCGCCAATGCCGGCGCGCTCGGCATGATCACCGCGTTGACCCAGCCGACGCCGGAAGACCTCACCAAGGAAATCACGCGCTGCCGCGACATGACCGACAAGCCGTTCGGCGTGAACCTCACCATCCTGCCCGCCATCAAGCCGCCGCCCTATGCCGAATACCGCCAGGCCATCATCGAGGCCGGCATCAAGATCGTCGAGACCGCCGGCAACAAGCCGCAGGAGCATGTCGAGGAGTTCAGGAAGCACGGCGTCAAGGTGCTGCACAAATGCACCAGTGTACGCCACGCGCTTTCGGCCGAGCGCATGGGCGTCGATGCCATCTCGATCGATGGCTTCGAGTGCGCCGGCCATCCCGGCGAGGACGACACGCCCGGCCTGATCCTGATTCCCGCCGCGGCCGACAAGGTGAAGATCCCGATGATCGCCTCGGGTGGCTTCGGCGATGCCCGCGGACTTGTCGCCGCGCTCGCGCTGGGCGCCGAAGGCATCAACATGGGCACCCGCTTCATGTGCACCAAGGAGAGCCCGATCCATCAGCTCGTCAAGGAGCGCATCGTCGCCAACGACGAGCGCGAGACAGAGCTGATCTTCCGGACCATGCGCAACACCTCGCGCGTCGCCAGGAACGCCATCTCCACCAAGGTGGTGGAGATGGAGAAGGCCGGCGCCAAGTTCGAGGATGTGCGCGAACTCGTGGCCGGCGCACGAGGCAAGATGGTCTATGCCACGGGCGATGCCGATGAAGGCATCTGGTCGGCCGGCCAGGTGCAAGGCCTGATCCACGATATCCCGACCTGCGCCGAACTCGTCTCCCGCATCGTTCGCGAAGCCGAGACGATCATCCGCAGCCGGCTGGAGGGCATGGTCTCGGGCGCGCAACGCCAGGCTGCCGAGTAGCCGGGTTTCGAACGCGGCCAAACAGAAAAGAGGCCTCCATGAAAGCCTATGTCTACGGGGCCAACGGCCCCGCCATTGCCGATGTCGCAAAGCCTTCGCCCAAGGGCGCCGAGGTTCTGGTCAAGGTTCACGCCTGCGGACTGAACCGCGCCGACCTCGGCATGACCAAGGGTCATGTGCACGGTTCGCGCGGCGGCGTCGGCACCGTGCTCGGCATGGAGTGGGCCGGAGAAGTCGCCGAGCTCGGCCCCGAGGCAAAAGGCCTAAAGGTCGGCGACCGCATCATGGGCTCCGGCGGAGCGGCATTTGCCGAGTACACGCTGGCCGATCATGGCCGCCTGTTCCGCGCCCCCTCCAACATGAATTTCGACGAGGCGGCCACCCTGCCCGTCGCCCTCGCCACCATGCACAACGCCGTCGTCACCGCAGGCGCCCTGCAGCCGGGCCAGAGCGTGCTGATCCAGGGCGCAAGCTCGGGCGTCGGGCTGATGGGCATGCAGATCGCAAAACTGAAAGGCGCCAGGCTCGTCGTCGGCTCCTCGACCGATGCCACGCGCCGCAGCCGGCTGAAGGAGTTCGGCGCCGATCTCGCCGTCGACTCCTCCGATCCCGGCTGGGTCGACGAGGTTCTGAAGGCCACCGGCGGCGAAGGCGTCGACCTCATCGTCGATCAGGTCTCCGGTCCGGTCGCCAACCAGAACCTGAAGGCCACCAAGGTCAAGGGCCGCATCGTCAATGTCGGCCGCCTCGGCGGCACCCACGGCGACTTCAATTTCGACCTGCATGCCGCACGCCGCATCAACTACATCGGCGTCACCTTCCGCACCCGCACCGTCGAGGAGGTCCGCGACATCTTCGACGAAGTCCGCAAGGACATCTGGGGCGCGGTGGAAAGCCGCAAGCTGCAGCTGCCGATCGACAAAGTCTTCAAGTTCGCCGACATCGGCAAGGCATTCGAACACATGGAAGCCAATAATCACCTCGGCAAGATCGTGGTGACGCTGTAGGCGCGTGCAGGAATGGAGGTCGATGTCGGAGGCAGCGGGCATCCATGACCGTCGGCGAACACGGGCTTTATTCATAACAATTCGCAAACTCTGGGAATCGATTGCGATTGCGGCTGTGGATGGCCGCTTGATGTTGGCGGACGGCCTGCTAAACCGCAGGCCATGACCGCCGCGAGCCACGATACCGGCAAGAAGACCACCGTCGCTGCAATCTCGGTGCTCGCCAGCGGCAGCCTGGCGCTGGCCAAGCTCGCGGTCGGCATCGCCATCGGCTCGCTCGCGCTGATCTCGGAAGCGCTGCACTCCTCGATCGACCTGATCGCCACCATCGTCACCTGGGCCGTGGTGCGGGTGTCGGACCGGCCGGCCGACGACGAGCACCATTACGGGCACGGCAAGTTCGAGAGCCTGTCGGCGCTCGGAGTCACCGCCCTGCTCTACCTTCTTGCCGGCGGCATTCTGGTCGAAGCCTACAGCCGTCTGCGCGAAGGCACTCCGCCGCCGACCATCTCGGCCATTCCCTTCATCGTCCTGGTGATCGACATTGTCGTGAACTACTGGCGCGCTCGCGCCCTGCACCGCGCCGCCCGCGAGACGCGCAGCCAGGCGCTGGAAGCCGACGCGCTGCATTTTGCCTCCGACATGTTGGGCTCCTTCGCCGTCATCGCCGGGCTTCTGCTGGCCGCATTCGGTTTCTGGTGGGGCGATGCGGCCGCGGCGATCGCGGTCGCGCTCATGATCGGATTTCTCGGCCTGAAGATGACACGCACCACCGTCGAAACCCTGCTCGACCGCGCCCCCGAAGGCGTCACGGAGAAGGCGGAAATAGCGATCCGTTCCGTGCCGGGCGTGGTGGATATCGAGCGGACGCGGGTGCGCATGGTCGGCCCCACCTACTTCATCGAAACCATCGCCAAGGTGCCCCGCACCTACCCGATCGACCGGGTCGAGGAGATCAAGCGCGCGGCGCAGCAGGCGGTCCGCGAGGCGCTGGGCGACGCCGACCTCACCTTCACCGCGGTGCCGGTGGCGCGCGACAATGAGAGCGTGCGCGAGCGCATCATGGTGATCGCGCGCAACTCCGGTCTTGCCGTGCACCACGTCACCGTGCATGCGCTCGATGAAAAGCTGATCGTCAGCATCGATCTCGAGGTAGACGGCGAGATGCCGCTGGTCGAGGCGCACGACATCGCCCAGCACCTGGAGAACCACGTACGAGAGGAATTCGGCGAGGACGTCGAGGTCGACACCCATATCGAACCGCTGGAACCGGAACTGCCGCACGGCACCGACGCCCCGGGCGAACGCGTCGCCACCATCAGGACGGCGTTGACGGAGATCGCCGCCAATAGCGCCATCCACGACATCCATAACGTGCGCGTGCGGAACACCGACGCCGGCGAGATCGTCAATTTCCATTGCCGCGCCGCACCGTCGATGAGCGTGATCAACGTGCATCAGAGTGTCGATGAGATCGAACGGGCGCTTCGCCGTGCTTTCCCCACCATCAAGCGCGTCATCAGCCACGCCGAGCCGCCGCACGCCAGGTAGCGTTTTCGAGCCTGCGATCGTAATCGGCGGTGCATGCCGTTTGCGGGGCAAAGCGCGTCCGACGAGATTCCGAGTCACGTTCTCGCCGTAGAAATACGGCCGCGTTCCTGTTTCGGACTCAAATTGTGACCACGCTCGACTCGCAAGAGAGCGTTGGACAAGATTTATTTTGCGTTAAGGATTCGTTGACTCTCGACAGCCCGGAAAAAACGGATTCAAATCGATGTGATTCGGGAGCACGTGGGGTTCTTCCGGATGGGCGTGCAAACTAATTTTCGGCGGGGGTCCAAGGCATGGCGCGAGCGCATGCAGCGAACGCGTGCGTCCAATCCGATTCCATCAAGGGGTTGGCGCAGTCGATCGCAAAACCGGCCTACACAAGGCTGCTGACCGCCGAGCCCGCGCTGCGCCGGGCCGTGCCGACCCTGATCATCGCCTTTCTCGTCACCATCTGCCTCGGCGCCTTCGTTCAGGTCATCGACCAGACGCGACAAAAGCGCGCCACCATGAAACGCGACATCGCGGCGTTTGCCGACATCCTTGCCGACAGGCTGGACCGCCTCACCTCGGTCCGCCACGAACGCGCTTCCACCATCGACCGCCTGCAGAACGTACTGCCGAGCCTTATTCCTTCCTGGGGCAGCGCCTCCGGCCGTCATGTCATCGTCGTCGGCGCCGACCAGCGCGTGCTCGCCCGCGTGCCGATTGAGGCGGGCATCGAGCCCGACCGCATCCTCGATATCATCTCCACCGCGCAACTGCTCAGCGGCCCCACCAGCCACCAGGGCGCGGTCACGGACATGATCCTGCCGAACGGCGGCAGCGCGATGGCGACGCAGCGCGTCGTCAAGTCGATGCCGGGCCAGGTCGTCGTCATCCAGGAAAAGAACGAGCCGATCTGGGGCTCAGATGCCGCGCTTTCGGTCACGCTGTCGGCGACGACCGGTTTCGTCGTGCTGATCCTCGGCTTCGCCTTCCACTGGCAATCGACCCGCGCCCGGGAAGGCGACCTGATCAACGACGCCGTGCGCAGCCGCATCGATACTGCGCTCAATCGC
>JAHCKB010000257.1 GCA_026125985.1 Bradyrhizobium sp. | reverse complement strand
AAAGCGTACCCGAGCAGGGTTCCGTCCGGCCCCCGAATCGCGGCAGCCGGCGGATTGCCTTGCGGCTGCTCGATAGTCAGCGGTCCTGCGGAGGGGAAAAAGGCGGAGGCAACGGATAAGTCGGCGCTGTTGGCCGGGCATGCGAGAGCGAATAGGGCCGTAAGCGCACAAAGCAAGCCGCGCAACGCCACCGATGCTTTCGCGGCAACCATTCGCATGAGAATGATCAGGCAGAATCCTGTCGATCGCGCATTGAGATAGCGCAAACTCGCTGCTTAACCGCGGTCAAGGCGGCTGACCGCTCTCATCGGGCACTGTTTGCCATTGGATTCCCAGCCGGGAGGAAACATGAAAAATCGAGCTTCGAGACTGGTGTCATTGAGTGGAATCGCGGCGGCGGCCCTTCTGGGGTGCGGTCCCACGATTGGACTGGCGCAACAACAGCCTGCGCCGCCCAAGCCTGCGGATATCCAGCAACACAAGACCACGCCGGGCGGCCAGTACCAGCCGAGCCTCGACGTGCTCGGTGGAAAGCCCGTGGAGCAACCGGGCACCAAACCAGGAGATCCCCAGCTCACCAAGGCCGAATTCGACAAGGCTAACCGGATCTATTTCGAGCGTTGCGCCGGCTGTCACGGCGTGCTGCGCAAAGGCGCGACCGGCAAGGCGCTGACGCCGGATCTCACCAAGAAACTGGGCTTCGACTATCTGCGCGATTTCATCACCTACGGGTCGCCCGGCGGCATGCCGAACTGGGGTACCTCGGGCGAGTTCCAGCAGGCCGACATCGAGTTGATGGCCCGCTATCTCCTGAACGAGCCGGCGCAGCCGCCGGAGTTCGGCATGAAGGAGATGAAGGAGACTTGGAAGGTTCTGATTCCGGTGGCGCAGCGGCCGACCAGGAAGATGAACAAGCTCGACATCGACAACCTGTTCGCGGTGACGCTGCGCGACAGCGGCGAGATCGCGCTGATCGACGGTACCAGCAAGAAGATCGAGCTCATCCTCAAGACCGGCTACGCCGTGCATATCTCGCGCGTGTCGGCGTCGGGGCGTTACCTCTACACGGTGGGCCGCGACTCCAAGCTTAATCTGGTCGATCTGTGGATGGATCCGCCGCAGTCGGTCGCCGAACTCAAGGTCGGAACCGAGGCGCGCTCGGTCGAGACCTCGAAGTTCAAGGGCTTCGAAGACAAGTACGCCATCGTCGGAGCCTACTGGCCGCCGCAGTTCGTGCTGATGGACGGTGCGACACTCGAGCCCCTCAAGGTGGTTTCGACCCGCGGCATGACCTACGACACGCAGGAGTACCATCCGGAGCCCCGCGTCGCTGCGATCGTGGCTTCGCATCACAACCCCGAATTCGTCGTCAACGTCAAGGAGACGGGGCAGATCCTGCTGGTCAACTATCGGGATCTCAACAATCTGAAGGTGACCTCGATCGGGGCCGAGCGCTTCTTGCATGACGGCGGCTTCGACAGGAGCGGGCGCTACTTCTTCGTCGCGGCCAATGCGCGTCACAAGATTGCGATCGTCGACACCAAGGAGGACAAGCTGGTTCGCGTGGTCGAATCCGGCGGCCAGACTCCGCATCCCGGACGTGGTGCCAACTTCGTGCATCCGAAATACGGTCCGGTCTGGGCAACCAGCCACCTCGGCGACGAGACCATCTCCTTCATCGGTAGCGATCCAGAGAAGAACAAGCAGAATGCCTGGAAGGTCGTGCAGAAGGTCAACGGCCAGGGTGGTGGTTCGCTCTTCATCAAGACTCACCCGAAGTCGGAGAATCTCTATGTCGACACGCCCCTGAATACCGATGCCGAGATATCCTCGTCGGTCGCCGTGTTCAAGATCAAGGATCTCGCCAAGGAAAAACCGGAATACAAGGTGCTTCCGATCGGCCAGTGGTCCGGCATCTCGGAAGGCGCACGCCGCGTCGTCCAGGGCGAGTTCAACAAGGACGGCAACGAGGTCTGGTTCTCGGTCTGGAACAACAAGGCGCAGGACTCGGCGATCGTCGTCGTCGACGACAAGACTTTGCAACTGAAAACGGTGATCAAGGACAAGCGTCTGGTGACACCGACCGGCAAGTTCAACGTCTACAATACGCGGAACGACGTCTATTGACGTCGCGAAAGACAGCGGAGTGACGCGGTCGGCCGTGCCACTCCGCGACAGACAATCCAACCGGAGCGCGCGCATGAGCATCGGGAAAGTCTATCTGGTAGGGGCAGGCCCGGGTGATCCCGAACTCCTCACGCTGAAGGCAATACGCGCGATCGAGCAAGCCGATGTGGTCGTCTACGATCGCCTCGTATCCGATCGCATTCTGGAGACGATCGGGGACGGCGTCGCGCAGATCAATGTTGGCAAACAGGCGGATTTCCATCCGGTTCCGCAGGCCGAGATCAACGACATCCTGGTCCGGCTCGGCCGCGCCGGTCGCACCGTGGTGCGGCTCAAGGGCGGCGACCCCTTCATTTTCGGTCGTGGCTGCGAAGAGGCGGCGGAGCTGGAAGCCGCAGGCATTCCCTACGAGGTCATCCCCGGCATTACGGCGGCCCAGGGCTGTGCGGCTGCCGCACGTATTCCGTTGACCCATCGTGGCCTCGCCACCGGCGTTCGCTACGTCACCGGTCATCGTAAGGCCAACGAGCCGCTCGATCTGGACTGGAAAAGTCTTGCCGATCCCGACACCACGCTCGTGGTCTATATGGGCCTGTCCAATATCGAGGAGATCGTGGCGGAACTCGTTGCCAACGGGCTGCCCATCGGCACGCCGGTTCTTGCGGTGTGTCAAGGCACGACCGACCGGGAACGGCGAATATGCACTCGCCTTGCGATGCTGCCCGAAGCGGCGCGCGAGGCGGCGTTCAGCGGTCCCGTTCTATTCATTATCGGACGCGTCGCCGGTCTGGCTCTGGAGCGAAGCGGGCATATTGATGCGACGACCGACGCGGTCCCTATTGTGGCCTGAGCTGGTATTCGCCCTGGTGGCGGCCACCGCGCCGGTGTTGGCCGAGGAAGTTCCGAACGCCGGCAAGCTCGCAAATCTGGTTCGTCAGGACTGCGGTTCCTGCCACGGTCTTACCTTGCGCGGCGGTCTTGGGAAGCCGTTGACATCGGAGAATCTGCGCATCTGGAATCGTGAGCAGATCGTCAGCATCATTCTCGACGGCGTGCCTGGCACGCCGATGCCGCCATGGCGTGCGTTGCTCAGCGAAAGCGACGCACGCTGGATCGCCGAACGCCTGCAGCAAGGGAATCTACCATGAAAGCGATTGCGCGAATCTTGCTTCTGCTCTGGCTCGCCGCGTCGTCTATCGCGACTGCGGGCGAATTGCGCGGCACCGGCGCTCTCGGCCTCGTGATCGAGCGCGCGACGGGTTCGGTGCTGGTCGTGGACACGCTTGCCCGGCGGTCACTGGGTCGCGTCGAGGGGCTCGGCGACCTCTCGCACGCTTCCGCCGTGTTCTCGCCTGACCAGCGCTATGCCTATGTCTTCGGCCGCGACGGCGGGCTGACCAAGGTCGACCTGCTCACGGTCTCGATCGCCAAGCGCATTGTTCAGGCCGGCAATGCGATCGGTGGCGCGATCTCGGACGACGGCGCGCTGATTGCCGTCTCGAACTACCAGCCCGGCGGCGTGCGCGTATTTGCGGCCGATACGCTTGAGCCGGTCGCCGACATTGCAGCCATTGGCGCCGCCGGAAAATCCTCCAAGACGGTCGGGCTGGTCGATCTCCCCGGCCGCCGCTTCGCTTTCACGCTCTACGATGCCGGCGAGATCTGGGTTGCCGATCTCTCGAAGCCGGGAGCGCCCGCGATCGAGAAGCTCACCGGCGTCGGCAAGCTGCCCTATGACGGCAATGTCACGCCGGACGGCCGGCACTATCTCGCAGGCCTGTTCGGCGAGGACGGCGTCGTGCATGTCGATACCTGGAAGGCGCCGCTGAAGGCCGAGCGCATTCTCGATCGCTACGGCCGCGGCGAGGAGGGCCTGCCGGTCTACAAGATGCCGCATCTCGAAGGTTGGGCCGCGGCTGGTGATCGGCTGCTGTTGCCGGCGGTCGGCCGTCACGAACTGATTGCGGTGGATACCCGCAGCTTCGCCGAAGTTGGTCGTGTCGCGACGCATGGCCAGCCGGTATTCGCGGTAGCAAGGCCGGACGGCCGGCATGTCTGGGTCAATTTCGCGCATCCGAAGAACGACACGATCGACGTCGTCGACGTGCAGACGCTCAAGGTAGTGCACCGTTTTGCGCCAGGGCCGGCGGTACTGCACCTCGAATTCACCCCTCGCGGCAAGGAGGTCTGGGTCTCGGTGCGCGATGCCGATCGCATCGACATCTACGACACCGCGACCTTTGCCAAGAAGGCGGAAATCCCGGCGCAAAAGCCTTCCGGAATCTTCTTCACCGCACGCGCAACCAGGATCGGACAATGATACCGAACCCGACCGAACTCGCATTGATCGATCGCTGGCAGCATGGTTTTCCGCTGGTCGAGAAGCCGTTCGAGGTGGTCGGCCGTCTTGCGGCGCTCGACGAGAGCGAGACCATCGGAATCTTCCGCAGGATGCGCGAGAACGACGTAATCTCCCGGGTCGGCGCCGTGGTGAAGCCGAACACCGTCGGTGCGAGCACGCTGGCTGCGATGCAGGTGCCGCCGGAGCGGCTGGAACAGGTCGCCGGTCTGGTCAGCCGCGAGCCGCTGGTCACCCACAACTACGAGCGCGAGCATGCGCTCAATCTCTGGTTCGTGGTCGCAGGCGCGAGCGCCGAGGCGATTGCCGCGACGAACCGGCGCATCAGTGACCAAACCGGTCTCGATGTCGTCGAGCTCCCGATGCTGGAGGCCTACCATCTCGGCCTCGGATTTTCGCTCGGCGCCGCGCCGCCACAGCGGCGGGAAATCGCCGACCATGCCGACTATCGCCCCGACCCGCGCGACAAGGCTATCCTTGCCGCGATCGAGGACGGTCTTCCGCTGATCGAACGACCCTACCGCGCCGTGGCCGACAGGCTCGACCTCGGGCAGTCCGATGTGATCGATCGACTGGAGCACATGATGGCATCCGGCATCGTCACGCGCTTCGGCTGCGTGGTAAGGCATGAGAAGCTCGGCTACAGGTCGAACGCCATGGCAGTGTGGGATGTGCCGGACGATCGTCTCGAGGACGTCGTGGAGAGCTTCGCACGACACCCCAAGGTCACGCTGTGCTACCGGCGGCCGCGGCATATGCCGGCCTGGCCCTATAACATCTTCTGCATGGTGCATGCGCGCTCGCGCTGGGATGCCTATTCGGTGATCGACGAGATCAATCTGGAGGCCGACAGCGGGCTGCTGCGGCAGACGGTGCTGTTTTCCAGGCGCTGCTTCAAGCAGCGCGGCGCAGTATTCTCCCAGCTGGCAGGATTGAACTGATGGCCAGCCTCGATCCGACGGCACGCGCGATCGTCAACGGCCTGCAGGGCGGATTTCCGCTGACGCCCCGGCCGTTCCGCGATGCCGGCAGGGCGCTCGGATTGACCGAGGATGAACTGCTCGAGGGTGTGCAGGACCTCACGACGTCCGGCGCGTTGAGCCGTTTCGGCCCGCTCTGGAACGCCGAACAGGTTGGCGGCGGCGTTTGCCTCGCCGCGATCGCGGTGCCGCTGCAACGGTTCGATGAGGTCGTGGAAAAGGTCAATGCGCACGCGGAAATCGCGCACAACTACGAGCGGGCCCATGCGCTCAACATGTGGTTCGTGATCTCCTCGGATGACCCGCGCCGGATCGAGCAGGTGATCGCGGAGATCGAGCGTGAGACGGGACTTGCCGTCCATGCGATGCCGAAGACGCGCGAATTCTTCGTCGGTTTCAAGGTCGAGGTCTGAGCATGCTGGACGCAATCGACCGTCGACTGATCGCGGCGACGCAGGGCGGCCTGCCGCTCGTGCGCGAACCCTACCGTGTGCTCGCCGAGCAGCTCGGACTGGACGAGGCGGATGTGCTTGCGCGTCTGCAGGGCCTTCTGGATCGCGGGGCGATCCGCCGCATCGGGGCGATTCCCAATCACTACGCGCTCGGCTTCACCGCCAATGGCATGTCGGTGTGGGACATTGCCGACGAGGTCGTGGCCGATGTCGGTGCGAAAGTAGGAGCGCTCGACTTCGTCACCCATTGCTATGAGCGCCCGCGCCATCTGCCGATCTGGCCCTATAATCTGTTTGCGATGGTACATGGGAAGACGCGCGACGAGGTCCGGGACAAGGTGGCCGAGATCGCCTTGCTCGTCGGTTCCGCCGCACGGTCCCACGACATCCTGTTCTCGACCCGCATCCTCAAGAAAACCGGCCTGCGCATCGCGGCGTAGAGCGGAGGAGATCGCCATGTTTCGGCTCAGCCATTATCTTCGCGAGATCGACGAGCCGGCGCCGACCGGCGAGGTGCGGCAGCCGCCCGGCCCGGTGGTGATCTGGAACCTGATCCGCCGCTGCAATCTGACCTGCAAGCACTGCTACTCGATTTCCGGCGACGTCGACTTCCCCAATGAGCTCACGACCGGGGAAGTCTTTCACGTCATGGACGACCTGAAGATGTTCCGTGTCCCGGTGCTGATCCTTTCCGGCGGCGAGCCCTTGATGCGCCGCGACATCTTCGAGATTTCCGAGCGCGCCAAGGCGATGCGGTTCTATGTCGGGCTTTCCAGCAACGGCACGCTGGTGGATGCGGGGCTTGCCGACCGCATTCGTGACATCGGCTACGACTATGTCGGCATATCTCTCGATGGAATCGGTGCGACCCACGACCGTTTCCGTGGCCGCGTCGGCGCCTACCAGGAAGC
>JAHCKB010000256.1 GCA_026125985.1 Bradyrhizobium sp. | reverse complement strand
GCCGATGAACGATATCTACAAGCTCATCCAGGGCGCTGGCGCCAAGCCAATCCGGCTGGAGTTGCCGGCGGAAGACGACACGAACCAGCAGCGGCTCAACCTCCTGATCGATTTCGCCAAGAACCGCACGGGCGTGCAGCCTGGCGGCTATTTGAGCGACTCACAGATTCATTCGGTGGCGCTGGCGTTGCGGATGGCGGCGATCAAGCAATTTAATGCCGGCGCGCCCATCATCGCGCTCGATGACATCGTCACCTCCTACGATGCCGATCATCGGCGCACCATTGCCGGACTTATCGCCACCATGTTCGGCGACTGCCAGATTCTGATCACCACGCACGACGAGCGGTTCTTTAATTATTTGAAGGATCAACTCGAGGCGAAAGCCTGGCACTTCACCCGGATCATTGGCCTCGATCCGGCCTATGGGCCGCGTTTCGCTGATCATAAGGTCAGCGATGAGATGATCGAGGCACGTTGGGTGGCGGGCCAGTCGGCGGCCAACGAGATGCGTCAGGCCGAGGAGGAATGGCTTCTCGGCATCTGTCGGGATTTCGGGGTGAGCGTCCGCATCCGACCGCTGGAGAGAGCCTATTCCTACGAACGTAGCGAGTTGGCCTCTGCGCTCGCCGGATTGCTCAAGGATGCCAAGCTGGCGCCAGCGTTGGTGCCGGGCGTCAACAACCGGTTCCTTGATAGTTTGGTGAAAGGCGAGATCGAGAATTTCGGCAGCCACTTCCAGGACGGGCCATATGGCGACGGTTCGATTGGCGACGAGAAGGCGCGCTGGGAGGAATTCAAGATTTTCCGCAGCCAGTTTGCCTGCAAGAAGTGCAGTCGAACGAAATTCCAGCGGCCCTTTACTCTCAAAAAGCCGGTGTGTGCGCATGATGGCTGCGAGGCGCAGTTCGAGTTTGCGGCAGCACCGGCAGGGATGGCTTGAATGGGTGGGCGTTCGAAACCCGTAGAGCTGGCGACGCGCAGCTTCGAGAAGCAAGGCGACGCAACGGCTTTCTTCAAGGCTATGCTGAACCGCTATCGTCCTGGTGAGCGAGTGAGTGACGAGGATGGTCTCGACGTTGCCGCCCTTCTCGAACGCCACACCGAATATGTCGCCAAGGTGGGCTGCGGTGTCAGCCATTTTCAGGTCATGATGACAGAGCATGGGACGCAATGCTTCCGGATCATCCGCACCGATGGCAGCGGCACGGATTTCTCCTACCCGCACTGCATCTCCCAGCGACCACCCAGCCGTAAGCAGGAGGTCGCTCAAGCCTTTCGACGTGCGGTGCGCTTCGATCTCTACAAGGCTCGTGATGATTTCTTCGCCACCCACGGCGGTTCTGACGGTCTGGTTTCCTGCGCCGTTACGGGCGAAAGAATCTCGCGGGATGAGGCGCATATGGATCACCGTCCACCGATGACCTTCGAGGTTATCGTGACGACGTTTCTCTGCGGGCGCGGTCTGTCGCTAGACGATGTGCCGCTGACGACAGGCAAGGACGATCAAGTCTCGCCCGAGGTTACGGATAGTGCTTTGAGCGAGGCATTTCGAGCCTACCACGCTGGCATCGCGCGGCTCGATTTCGTGCGGAATACAGTCAATCTGGCCCAAGCCAGTCGGAATCGGCTGAAGGACGGCCGGGTTGTGCTAAAAGGATAGCTGCTGTCGATCATGAGACTTTCGCCGTTCTCTCTCGTCTCTTTGGCGCGCGGAGAAAATATGAGGTCGGCGATGGTACGGTTGTCGTCCAGCCATCTCGGCCAAGCTTTGTGAAAGGACGGAGACGGGCAAGGTTCGGGGATTCCCAAGTCAACGATCCTGTGATAAAACCTCTGCTATATTTTTCCGAGTCAGAGGAAATGTCACTCTCCATGCCGTCCACTAGCGCCCAGCGGCTTCGTGCGCTCGACCTCCTGAATGCCCGGGGTATGCTCCGGCTCAAGGATTTCGTCGCCGAAGGCATTGGTCCAGAGACGCTTGCCAGGCTTGTTCGAGAGCAGGCGGTTGTTCGCCCGGCACGGGGCCTCTACCAACTCCCCGACGCCCACGTTGACGCTGCCCATAGTCTCGCTGAGGCAGCAGTTCTGGTTCCAAAGGGTGTTGTCTGCCTTACCTCGGCCCTTCAATACCACGAACTGACGCTGCAGATGCCGTCGGCTGTATGGATGGCGATCGATCGCGCTGCCTGGCGACCCAAGATCGATTATCCACCTATCCGATTTGTGCGCTTCACCGGATCGGCGCTGACCGAAGGGGTTGAGCGTCACCGTATCGAGAATGTCGACGTCCCCATCACAGATCCGGCAAGGACGATTGTCGATTGCTTTCGCTACCGGACCAAGATCGGCCTTGACGTTGCGATGGAGGGGCTGCGTGAGGGCCTCCGCCGCCGCCGATGCAAGCCGGATCAGCTCTGGCGTTACGCGCGCAAGGCGCGGGTCTGGTCGGTCATGCGCCCTTACGTCGAAGCAATGGTGTCCGATGCCGCGTGAGCCCCGCAACATTGGCGCATCAGTGCGGGCGCGGCTCGTCGATCGGGCACGTGCCGAGCGGTCGGATTTCCAAATTCTCCTGACGCGATACGCGCTTGAGCGTCTCCTCTACCGGCTGAGCGTCTCACCGCATCGCGACCGCTTCGTTCTCAAAGGCGCGATGCTCTTCGTGACCTGGGTCGCAGACCCGTTCCGGCCCACGCGCGATCTGGATCTGCTTGGCCACGGCGATAACGACGCGGAGGCCATCGCCGAAACGTTCCGGGCGATCTGTGCGCAGCCCGTTGCCGACGATGGCGTGACGTTTGACGTCGCCGCGTTGACGGCGGCGCCGATCCGCGAGGAGGTGGAATATGGTGGCGTGCGTGTTCGCACGACAGCAACGATCGCTGGCGCGCGCATATCGATCCAGATCGACATCGGTTTTGGCGACGTGATTACGCCCGCCGCTATGGAGATCGACTATCCCGCCTTGCTAGACGCACCGGCGCCGCATCTTCGAGCCTATCCCGTCGAAACGGTAGTGGCCGAGAAATTCGAGGCTCTCGTTACCCTCGGCGTGGCCAATAGCAGGCTCAAGGACTTCTACGATCTCGGGGTGATCTCCCGAACATTTCAGCTTCGCCGATCCACTCTTGTCGGGGCAATTCAGCGGACTTTCGAGCGACGCGGAACAATCCTTCCATCCGTTGTCCCGGTCGGCCTGACCGATGAATTCGCGGAAGCATGGGCCTCTCAGTGGCGCGCCTTCCTGGGGCGCGATCGGATGGCAGCCGCACCGGATGCTTTCGCCGTTACTGTCGCCGATCTCCGCCTCTTCTTGATGCCGCTGGTCGTCGGATTGGAAGAAGAACAAATTTGGCCGTCGAGCGGGCCTTGGTCGCCGAGACCAGCAGTCGATGAAGCATAGCAGGATGATAAATTTCTCCGTTCCGTGTGGCGCTATTGACGGAGAAAAGAGCCGTAGTCGCGGTTGGGGGAAGTATGGATAAGAAGCACTTTTATCGCGTAGGCGGTCAATCAGGCGCCTGGGACGATCTACCCACCGACCCAGATGAACTGGACACTCTAACAAATAGCGCTCGAAAGCACATCGAGCCGTGGCTCTCCGCTGTTTTCCAAGCCGAGCACCTCAATCTTCTGCTTGGCAGCGGGTTCACAACCGCGGTCGCTTACATCGCGGGTGTCGGGGCCACCGGAATGGCCAAGGTTACATTTGGCACGACGTATGACGCTGCCATCGATGCGCACGCCCAGGCCGGAGCGAAGGCCATGAAAAGAGGCACGGCAAACATCGAAGATCAGTTTCGAAGTGCGCTTGCACTGCTTGACGGCCTCGGAGTCATCGACAAGACGGCAGAGCAAACCCTCAAAGACGCCATCGATGCCCAGATGTCCGGCTTTCTTACTTCATTGTTGAAGACGGAAAGCGGGATCGTCGCTGGAAAGGATCTGACATCGAAGGATGCTGCTCAAGGAGCCCTGCAATCACTCCTCTTGAGTTTTGCGAGCCGCGCTGCGTCTCGCGAACGTTTGCACGTCTTCACAACCAACTACGACCGCCTGATCGAACATGGTTGCGATCTTGCAGGTCTTCGGATCATCGACAGATTTGTCGGCGCTCTGAATCCAGTCTTTCGGGCATCGCGCGTTGAAGTTGACGTCCACTACAATCCACCCGGCATTCGAGGAGAACCCCGGTTCATGGAGGGCGTCATTCGCCTGACCAAGCTCCACGGCTCATTGGACTGGTTTTTCGACAAGGACGAACGGCGGATCTATCGCAAGGGGATCCCGTTCGGAGCGCCTGCGGACCATACCGACATCCCCAAAAAACCCGTCGACACGGTCATGATCTATCCCAATCCAGCGAAGGACGTCGAAACAACACAATATCCCTATGCGGAGCTCTTTCGCGATTTTGCGGCCGCAGCTTGCCGACCGAACGCCGTTGTCGTGACCTACGGCTATGGCTTCGGCGACGATCACGTCAATCGAGTGCTGCTCGATATGCTCACGATCCCGTCGACTCATTTGGTGATCATGGCTTATTCTGCCGATGATCGTCTCAAAGAATTTGTTGAAAAGACGCGCGATGCGCAGGTTTCGTTGCTGATCGGGCCTCATTTCTCAGACCTTCAAACACTAGTCGCAAACTATCTGCCAAAGCCGGCACTCGACTACATATCCGGCCGCATGACAGAACTGTTGAAGCATCGTCCGGGCGATCCAAAAGCCGGCGATCCTCCAGCCGCACCGCCTCTGGCGTCCTCGATTGGCATGGCGTGAGGCGATCATGACGACTCCAATCGAACGATTGTCGGGCCTTGTGGTTGGTGTGGTCGAGTCGGTTGCGCCTGACGAGGTTCGCGTGCTTCTTGAGCTGGATGCGCCGCACTCGACAGCATTGAACACCGGGGTGCCGGCGGGGTTTCCGCGTCTCAACGGGTATGTGCTCATCCCGAATGAAGCCGGCGCGACCGTCGCCTACATTACCTGGATTGGGATCGAACGCTCTCCTTATCCGAAGCGCTCCGGCCTGAAGGACTTTGGCCTGATCGACCTTCCATTTCCGTTACGGAAGATGTCGCTATCGCCGGTGGGCACGCTGACATCACGGCGTGACCGCGCCTCGGGCACGACCAGATACGAACTCTCTCGTGGCGTAGTCGCGTTTCCGTCAGTGGGAGACCAGGTTCTCATTCCGACGGCCTCCCAGGTCGAAGCCATCGTAGGCGCGAGAGACGACGACAAGAGAGTCAGAATTGGCTCCTCTCCGATGGCGTCAAACGCCGCCATCATGGTCGATCCCGACAAGCTTTTCGGCCGGCACTTGGCGGTGTTGGGAAACACCGGCAGTGGCAAATCATGCACCGTGGCGGGTCTGATCCGGTGGTCTATGGCGGCGGCCGAGAAGGCCATCCAGGACGTCGGTAAGACCGGAGTACCCAATGCGCGGTTTATCGTCCTCGATCCCAATGGCGAATACGCCAGGGCTTTCGCTGATCGGGGAGACGAACTGCGGTTGTTTCGCGTTCCGCCCGTTGCAGAAGGAGAGCGGCCGCTCGATGTCCCTGCATGGCTCTGGAGCGGGCACGAGTGGACCGCAGTCGCTCACGCCCAGCCAGGGGCACAACGCCCGTTGCTGATGCAGGGGCTGCGGGAGTTGAAGGCCGGCCAAACGGAGGGAGTGCCCAGGGAGGCGATGATCCGCCGATACCTTGGTTCCTATTCGATCCGGATAGCGGCGATGCTGAACACCGGCACACAGGCATTCGCGGGCGCTGCAAGAGCGAGATTTGAATGCGCACGGCTGCTTGAAACGATCGCGTCGGATTGTTCGCAGTTTGGCGGGGAGGCCCTCGGGACCACTAGTGGCGCTCTTGCCGAGATTTCCACCACGATCACGGGAATTGTAGACAGCCGGCGGTCCGGAAATTTCTTCAACGATTTTGCGATTTCCGATCTCGAAACGATCCGCAGTGCGCTGGACGCATTGGTGCAGACGCTGCCGGATATTGGCCATGCGGCGCCCATCAGCGAGGATGCGCCGCAGTTCTTTGACGTCAACATCCTCGCCGAACACCTTGACCGGGTGGCAACCGAGCAAGGGGGAAACCTTGCGGGGTTTATCTCGACACTCGGACTTCGCATTCGCGGAATGCTCGCCGACCAGAGACTTGGTGCGGTAATTGGCCGAGATCCGCCGACCTCCTTCGAAACCTGGCTGAAGGACTACGTGGGTGACGATGGCGCAAGCAACGGACAAATCGCGGTTGTCGACCTATCCCTCGTCCCATCCGAAATCGTCCATATTGTTGTGTCGGTTTTAGCGCGGCTGATCTTCGAATCTCTTCAGAGGTATCGCCGCGGCCATCCGATGGGCCAGACCTTGCCGACCGTCCTGGTTCTTGAGGAAGCGCACACATTCGTCCGGCGCGGCAAGGACGATGACGGCCCAGCCTCATCTCCGACCCAGCTATGCCGCGAAGTGTTCGAACGTATAGCCCGCGAGGGCCGCAAGTTCGGGCTTGGGCTGGTGCTTTCGTCACAGCGTCCGTCGGAGCTTTCTCCGACGGTACTCGCTCAATGCAACACGTTTCTGTTGCACCGCATAGTCAATGACGCAGATCAGAATCTCGTCGCGCGCCTGGTTCCCGATAATGTCGGCGGTTTGCTCCGCGAGTTGCCAAGTTTACCGTCGAGACAGGCTGTTCTCCTCGGCTGGGCCGCACCGATCCCGGTTCTGGTGGAAGTCGATGAATTGCCCGATGCGCAGCGGCCGCAGTCGGCGGACCCGGATTTCTGGAAAGTATGGACGCTGGCTGAAGAGCGCGGCGTCGATTGGGACGCAATCTCGAAAGCATGGTCGGGCGCTCCTCCGGCAC
>JAHCKB010000255.1 GCA_026125985.1 Bradyrhizobium sp. | reverse complement strand
CTCACCCGGCTCCAACGCGATATCGGTGATCTGTCCTGGCGCCGCATAGACTTGATAAAGCGCGCCAGGACTATACGGAAACACCTGCACGGCGTTGAAATATCCGGCCTTCCGAGGTTGAATGCGGGCCGCATCGTTGGCGCTTTCGATCCGATCAACGGGTGCTTCAGCTTCCTTCTCCTTGCCACCGCGCGCCGGCGTCCAAACGGGTGGGACGTGAAGGGGGCGCGGTCGGTCGTCCGTGAGCTGCGGCTGATCTGGCAGCGTCGGGATTTCGTCGTCATAACTGATCTGCGGAGGTTTGAATGTTGTGCATCCCGCGAGGGCATATGCGCAGATCAGGAGAACCGGAAACCCCTTCCCCATTTTCATTCGCAGTGAAGGTTGGTCTGTCGACGTCACTGTCAAAACTCCTTGGACCAGTTGATAGCGTTGACGTAGATGCCAAGGGGGTTTTTGCGCAGCCGATCGATGTCGCGCGGCGGTTCTACGACAACGCTGACGATGGCACTCCACCGCTCGGTGGCGGCAAGCTGACCATTCTCGTAGCGGCGTTCGATCCAGGCGATGCGGAAGCTCTCAGGCGAAGCCCTGATAACGCTGGATAGTTCGACGGCGACCTGGATCTTCCCGACTTTTGTGAACGGGTCGCTGTTGCGGGCGTAGTCGTTCAGCGCGGCGGCGCCGCGATCGGTCGTGAAATCGTACGCTCGAAGCCAATCTTCACGTAGCACGATCGCGTCCATGGGGAGGGCGCGGACATGCTCGATGAAGCGGGCGAGATGGAAGGCGATTTGAGGGTCGGTCGCCTTATATGTCGAGGTTGCCGGCGCGACCATCTTTGCTTCGCCGAGGCGGTCGACTTCAACAACCCACGGCGTAATTGATCCCTGTGCCGACTGCCAGACGAGAGCAGCTGCAAAGCCAGCAGAGAGGAACAGACAACCAAACGCCATCAGGCGCCAATTCCCGGCCTGGACACGCGCCGAGCCGATCCGATCATCCCAAACCTGCGCGGCTTTTTGGTAAGGCGTAACCGGCTGAGGTGTGCGGCCATAGTGAACGGCGGATCGTTTGAACATGCTTGACCTCGACATACGAGAAATCGGACGTGGGCGGTGTTTGCTGCGTTTGAAGAGTTCTGAGAGGTGCGCCGATGGCGCTGATCTCAGCGCTCTGTATCCCTGAGATCGACGGAGGCCCCACCACCGCCGTGGTCCCCAGACCGCAGCGCCTGCGTCGTCGCGGAGACACCATGACTGACCGCCTGTCCACGCATGCGGCGAACCCAGGCGGGTGCGCCTCCAGATGACGCATCCGCGCCGCCGGCTTCATCGCCCGCGGCATTTGATCTGCCAAAGCGGGCGGCCAGCGATCGCAGGGGACTCGCTGCCGAAGTGGCGCCCGCCTCCCCGGTTTGCGCGCCCGTCCGAAAGGCGGATGCCGCGCCGCCTGCGAGCGCGCTGCTCCTCGCCGCGCCTCCAACCATGCTGCCGGTGGAGCAGCCTCGCCTGTTGCGAGTGCTGCTGCTCCGGCGGCAACCACACCACCTGCGGCCATCGTGGTTCCGACGGCCGCACCGGCCCCAAGTTGAGGACCGCCAGATACAATGCCGTTGGCAATTCCCGGCCCGAAGATACCGAGGCCAAGCAACGAGAGAGCCGCGAGCACCAGTGCCATCGCATTTTCGATAGTCGGCTGGTTGCCGCCAAACCCTGAGGTGAACTGGGAGAACAGCGTCGATCCGATGCCAACAATTACCGCCAGCACCAGGACCTTGACACCCGACGAGATCACATTTCCCAAGACCCGTTCGGCTGCGAAGGCCGTCTTCCCAAACAGGCCAAAGGGAATCAGCACGAAGCCGGCCAGGGTAGTCAACTTGAACTCGATCAAGGTAATAAAGAGCTGGATGGCGAGGATGAAGAACGTCAGCAGCACGACAATCCAGGCAAACAGCAGCACCACGATCTGTACAAAATTCTCGAAGAAGCTGACGTAGCCCATCAGTCTTGAAATCGATTCCAGGATCGGCCGTCCGGCCTCCAGGCCGACCTGAGCGATCCGTCCAGGCCTGAGGAACTCTGCCGATGACAAGCCGGTGCCAGAAGCCTTTAATCCTAAGCCGGCAAAGCTCTCGAAGACGATGCGTGCAAGGGTATTCCAGTTACCGATAAGGAAGGCGAAGACGCCGACGAACATCGTCTTCTTCACGAGGCGAGCGATGATGTCCTCATCGGAGCCCCAGACCCAGAACAGGCCCGCCAGCGTGATGTCGATGGCTGCAAGCGTGGACGCGAGATACCCGACCTCATTTCCCACCAGGCCAAAGCCGGAGTCGATATAGCGGGTGAACGTTTCCAGAAACTGGTCGATGATGCCTGTACCACCCATCTATCGCTCCGTCGGCTGAGGTGCCGGAAACAAACCGGGCGGCAAACGGCTCTGATCCTTGACGGACGCAGGCGGTGTGGCGTCTGGATCGGGCCGGGCGGGATTGCGCGGAGTGTCGATGTTCTGCCTTATGAAGTGGCGGCGCTGTTCCGCCCAAACCTTTCGGCATTCGGCAAGTCTGTCTTTTTGCTCGTATCCAACTGAACGACATCGCTCGAGCTCGGCTGTCTGGGGATCGCCTTCTCGGACGACCGAAGAGGCAGGCTGAGGCTGATTGTCGTCGTCACGCAGGTGGATGGTGCAAGCAGCAGCGAGCACGACGACAAAGATTGTCACGCCGAGAGACAGCGCCTTGAACGCCCTGAAATCGCTCATTGGTGAAACATCTGCACGCTTGTGGGTTGGTAACCTCGGCTCTGCGTCAGGAAACGCCGGAGTTGCTCCCTGCCTTGGTCCTGAGCAGCCGTTCGCTGAGCAGATTCCAGGTTTTGGGCGCGTCCTTGAGCGGCGACTGTTGCCGTGAGATCGGCCAGTTGTTGTGCCTGAAGCGCGAGAAGCTGATTGCCGGCCTGGCTCGCTTGCAGCGCTCCAGTTGCCCCTTGGCTCGCACCAACCAGCGCCGCCATCTGGGCGCGATTGGTGTCGAGGTTACCTACCACCGTCGCCTGGACCCGCATGGCGTCTTGAAAGCTCGCAACGGAGTTTTGCCAACGCACCTGCGCGTTCGCAATCAGCGCCTGGTCCGTAGCGTCGGGGGATGCCGGCGCATACGTGGCAGAAAACGCGCGATCGATTTGCTGGATGTCGAAAGAGATGCGCTGGGCTTGGGCGAGCAATTGCTGGGTACGCTGGATCGACAGCTCCAACTGCTGCAGCGACGAGTATGGCAAGCTCGCGAGATTCCTGGTCTGATTGACCAGCATCTGCGCCTGATTTTGCAGCGATGCGATCTGGTTGTTGATCTGCTGCAAAGCTCGAGCGGCGGTCAGAACGTTCTGGGCATAGTTGTTGGGATCAAACACAACCAACTGCGTGAAGGCCGGATTGGGACCGACGAGCACGGCAAGTGCGACCACGCCAGCGGCAGCGAAACGACGGAAGCGGTTCATTTAGAAGCCTCCAGTTCAGCGAGGTGTGGGATGAGATCGGTCGCCCAAGCGACGTCGCGGGCCTTCAGCCATCCACTCACGAAGCTCTCGCGGCTATGTTCAGCCAATACTCGATCGATCAGAGATTGGTCGGCCTTGGAGGAAGCGGCGGTGAAGGCAAGCGCGACCTCGCCAAGTCCGAGTTCGAACAGGCGATTGCCCCGGCGTGACTGGCAGTAATAGTCTCGCTTGGGAATCGCCCGCGCCAGGATTTCGATTTGCCGGTCATTGAGCCCAAATCGCCGGTAGATCGTCATGATCTGCGGCTCGATAGCGCGATCGTTGGGCAGCAGGATCCGGGTCGGGCAACTCTCGATGATAGCAGGCGCGATTGCTGACCCATCGATATCTACAAGCGATTGGGTCGCAAACACGACCGACGCATTCTTCTTGCGAAGCGTCTTCAGCCATTCACGGAGCTTGCCGGCAAAGTCCGCATCATCAAGCGCGAGCCAACCCTCGTCGATGATGAGCAGCGTTGGGCGCCCGTCGAAACGGCTCTCGATGCGGTGGAACAGATAAGCCAGGACGGCCGGCGCGACGGCAGTTCCGATCAATCCGTCGGTCTCAAAAACCTGGACCGATGAGCTACCGAGGTGCTCATTCTCGGCATCGAGCAAGCGGTCATAGGGACCGCCAAGGCAATAGGGCTGGAGCGCTCGCTTCAGGATATTCGATTGGAGGAGGACCGAGAGACCTGTGAGGGTCCGCTCCTGACGAGGAGCCGATGCCAACGAGGTCAGCGCAGTCCAGACATGATCCTTGGTCTCTGGGGTGACGTCGATCTTTTCTCGCGACAGGATCGAGGCGACCCATTCTGCCGCCCATCCACGCTCCGCGACCTCATCGATCCCCGCAAGTGGCTGCAGGGACACAAATTCATCCGTCTCTCCCGCGACCGCACCGCCGAGGTCATGCCAGTCCCCGTCCATGGCCAATGCCGCCGCGCGCATCGACCGGCCGAAATCGAAGGCAAAGACCTGTGCGTCTGGATAGCGGCGGAACTGCAGGGCCATCAACGCCAGGAGTACCGACTTGCCCGCCCCGGTCGGGCCAACAACGAGGGTATGCCCTACATCGCCAAGGTGGAGCGAGAACCGAAACGGCGTGGACCCTTCCGTCTTGGCAAAGAACAGCGGGGGTGCCTTGAGGTGATGGTCCCTCACCTCGCCCGCCCAAACCGCCGACAAGGGGATCATATGGGCGAGGTTGAATGTCGAGATCGGCGGCTGGCGGACGTTGGCGTAAACGTGGCCCGGCAGGCTGCCGAGCCAGGCCTCGACCGCATTCACAGTCTCGATCATGCAGGTGAAATCACGCCCCTGGATGACCTTTTCCACTAGGCGCAGCTTTTCGTCGGCAGCTCGGGGATCTCCGTCCCAGACCGTGACAGTCGCCGTAACAAAGGCTTCCCCGATTTGATCGGTGCCTAGTTCCTGCAGGGCCGCATCGGCATCGATCGCCTTGTTGTGGGCGTCGGTATCAAGAAGGGCCGATGCCTCGTTGGTCATCACCTCCTTCAGGATCGCAGCGATCGACTTGCGTTTGGCAAACCATTGGCGCCGGATTTTTGTCGCGAGCTTCACGGCGTCGTTCCGGTCGAGCATGAGCGCCCGCGTCGACCAGCGATAAGAAAATGCCAGACGGTTCAGGTCATCAAGAATCCCAGGCACGGTCGCGGTCGGAAATCCGACGACTGTCAGCACCCGCAGATGGGCCGCTCCCAGCATCGGCTCAAGACCGCCCGTCAGCGGTTGATCGGCAAGCAGCGCGTCGAGATACATGGGTATTTCGGGGACACGAACCCGATGGCGCCTGGTCGAGATCGTTGAGTGCAGATAGGTCAACGTTTCCTGATCATCGAGCCAGCCACATTCCGGCATGAAGCTTTCAATGAGTTGCAGGACACGGTTGGTCCGATCGACAAAACCGGCCAGCGCCTCCCGCGCGTCTGCACCGAAGGTCCGGTTGCTGCCCTCGTAAAGCAGCCGCTCGGCCAGGGCCGCTCCTTCGGCAGGCGGCAGATAAACCAAAGTCAGGTAGTAGCTGGACTCGTAATGGGCGCTGGCCTCCTCGAACTGCGCCCTGCGCTCGGCGTCGACCAGGGCGGACGCCACATCCGGGAACGTGTTCGGAGGGTAGGCTCCCGCGGCATGCCGTTGTCCCTCGACAAACAGAGCCCAGCCGGATCCGAGGCGACGCAGGGCATTGTTCAGGCGCCCGGCGACGGCGACGAGTTCGGCCGGCACAGCGCTGTCGAGATCCGGTCCTCGAAACTTCGCCGTCCGCTGAAAGGAGCCGTCCTTGTTCAGGACAATGCCCTCGTCGACAAGAGCAGCCCACGGCAGGAAGTCCGCCAGGCGCACATTCGAGGAACGGTATTCGGCAAGATTCATCATGGAAGGACTCACGTGGAGAGGTGACCAGGGATACGGATGTGCCGGCGCGTGACCTCGACGAACTCCGGATCGCGTTTCGCAGCCCAAACGGCGGCCATATGACCGATGAACCAGAGCAGAAGACCGGCAAGCCAAAGCCGCAGACCGAGACCGAGTGCGGCTGCCAAGGTGCCGTTTAGAATGGCAACGGCCCGCGGTGCGCCACCCATCAGGATCGGCTCGGTCAAGGCGCGATGCACGGGGGCAACAAACCCTGGGATCTGCTCATCCATCAGATCACCACGCCGCCGCCGAACGAGAAGAACGACAGAAAGAAGCTCGATGCGGCGAACGCAATCGACAGACCAAACACGATCTGGACCAGCCGACGAAAACCGCCCGACGTGTCACCGAAAGCCAGGGACAGCCCGGTCACGATGATGATGATAACGGCGACGATCTTGGCGACCGGGCCTTCGACCGACTGCAGGATCTGATTGAGCGGTTGCTCCCACGGCATATTCGAGCCTGCGGACCAGGCCGGCGAAGCGAACAGGCAGAAGGCCGCAATTGATGCGGTCGTAACGGCCCTTCGGCCGAGAGGCGATCGGCAGTTCATCACTGGTCTCCTGATGCTGAGAGGCTGTAGTCGCCCGACGTCCCGAGCCCGGCGACGTGAGCAAGTTCGGAAACGCGGCGATCAGCGCCACGGCCAGCAAGAACGGCTATGACGTTCACGGTCTCGGCGATCAGGGCGCGCGGTACCGTAACCACCGCCTCCTGGATGAGCTGTTCGAGCCGGCGTAAGGCTCCGAGCGCGCTGCCTGCGTGGATGGTACCGATTCCCCCGGGATGCCCGGTACCCCAGGCCTTGAGCAGGTCGAGAGCTTCGGCCCCGCGGACCTCGCCGATTGGAATACGATCGGGACGCAAGCGAAGGGATGAACGCACGAGATCCGAAAGCGACACCACGCCGTCCCTGGTGCGCAAAGCGACAAGGTTTGGCGC
>JAHCKB010000254.1 GCA_026125985.1 Bradyrhizobium sp. | reverse complement strand
GGCCCCATGCCGGGAGAACAGCCGATGTCAGACCTCCACGCCCCTTCCAGCGACATCGCCTTCACGCCGGCAGTAAAGGCCATCCAGACCCGAAAAGGATCGCGCGAGGCCTATGCCGGCGTCGAGGCGCGCGGCGGCTGGCGCACCGAAATCGACGAAGATCTCTCAGCCTTCCTCGGAGCGGCCAGCAGCCTCTATTTCGCGACAGCAAGCGCCGACGGCCAGCCCTACATCCAGCACCGCGGCGGGCCGGAGGGATTCGTGAAAATCCTCGACAGGAACACCATCGCCTTTGCCGACTACAGCGGCAACCGGCAGTACATCACGCAAGGAAACCTCTCCGAGAATCCCAGGGCGTACATCTTCGTGATGGACTACGCCCATCGCCGCCGCGTGAAGATCTGGGGCAAGGCGCGCGTCGTCGAGGACGACCCGGCGTTGCTGCAGTCCCTGATGCCGCAAGGTTATCGCGCCCGGCCCGAGCAGGCGATCCTCTTTTCGATCGCCGCATGGGACACCAATTGCCCGCAGCACATTCCACAGAAGTTCGACGCCGCCGATGTCGCAGCAGCACTTGCCGTGCGCGACGGGCGGATCGCCGAACTGGAAGCGGAGCTTGCGGCGCTGAGGGGGCCGTCCGCCGCTCCGAGCTGACGGTCAGGCCGCCGCAGCCTGCTGCAACGGCTTCCAGGCGAATTCCGGATAATATTGCGCCATCATCCGGTCGACATAGGCGGTGAGATTGTCGAATTTTTCGACGCGCTCGCGCAAAGTCGAGGTAAAGAACGGCGTCAGGATTCCGGCAAGCGCACCGAAGGCGGTGGCGTCGGTGCCGCAGGGCTCTTCTCCCATCAAATAGGTCTTGTCGCCAAGCTGCACCGACAGCGCAAACAGGGAGCGCATGGCGAGATCGACGTCCTCGTCCGGCCCGTGCCGGCCCAGGCCGCTCAACAGATAGTTCTCGGCGACGCGAAACTGCGCGTCCTCGAGGACCTTCTCGCGCTGGTGATCCGGCACGCGATCGAAGAAATGCGCCGGTCCCCTCGCGAAATTTTCGGGATTGACCCAGCGCGCGCCGACCAGCGCCCAGTAGACGTGGTGCTCGATCATGCGCTCGAACGCCCAGGCCTGCGCCCGCTGCTGCAAGCTGAGCGGCGCATCGAAATCGAATCCGTACTTGCCCTCGAGATGGGCGCGGATGAAGGTCGAATCGGCGATACGCTCGGCTTCGTCCTCGATGAAGGGCAATTGCCCCTTGGGCGAAGCCGGCGGCATCGCCTTCTCCTTGCGATAGGCAAGGCCCGCCATACGGAGCTGCACCTCGGCCTTGGTGACGAACGGGCTGATTTCCGGCAGACCAAATCCAGGCCCAAATCCATAGAGCGTGATCATTTTTCGGGTTCCTCCGATCTTTCCGGCCCGAAGGCTAGCGGAAGGCTGCTGCCACCATGCTGGCAGCAGGGTTGCGGGAACCGCTTGCCCGGCCACCCCGTCGCGATACAAATCGCCGGCGTCCCAGCATCCAGACGGCGACGATGAGCTGCAGCGCCAGCGCAAGCAGGCTCCAGCGCAGGTCTGTCGAACTGAGCTGAGCCGCAATCAGGCGTTCCAGCATCCAGGTTTGAAGCCGCCGAAGCGGCTGGTAACTTCCGAGTCCGCACAGAATCATCATGGACAAATCCTCTTCGATCATTGTCCCCGATGTAGCTGCGGCCTGCTGCCAACATCCTGTCAGCATCGGAGCGGCACACGAGAAAAAGAGAACGACCATGAGACGCGCCGACCGGCTGTTCCAGATCATCCAGGTGCTTCGGCGCACGCGAAAACCGCTGACGGCGGACGCCATCGCCGCCGAGCTGGAGACTTCGAAGCGCACCATCTATCGCGACATTGCAACGCTGATCGGTCAGCGCGTTCCGATCCGCGGCGAAGCCGGCATGGGATACATTCTGGAAAAGGGATTCGACCTGCCGCCGCTGATGCTGACGCCCGACGAGATCGAGGCCGCCGTGCTGGGCGCACAATGGGTGGCGGGCAATGCCGATCCCGTGCTGGCGCGGGCCGCCGAAAATCTCAAGGCAAAGATCGCCGACACCGTGCCGGAGCGGCTGCGGCCCTTCGTGCTGGAGCCCGCGAGCGGCGCGCGCACCAACTGGCGGCGCGAGCCGGACCGCATCGACATGGCGCGCACGAGGTCACAGATTCACGAGGGCAAGAAGATCGCGCTGCGCTACCGCGACGAGCACGGCCGCGACAGCGAGCGCACGATCTGGCCGATCGCGATCGGCTATCTCGAGGCGGTGCGGCTGCTGGCGGCATGGTGCGAGTTGCGCAAGGATTTTCGCAGCTTCCGCACCGACCGCGTCGTCGCGGCCGACTATCTCGACGAGAAATACCCTGAGCGGCGCGATGTGCTCCGCGCGAGGTGGCGGCAGAGCCTGGTGTGGGAACAGCCAAAGGAGCCGTGACCGGCAACACTTGCGGCTGGCGCGCGACTTTCGGAGCCGCTAAACCGCAACTATGGGAACGAGCGCCACCGACGATCTGTGCCAAAGCTGTGGCGCCTGCTGCAGCTATTCGGAAAACTGGCCGCGCTTCACCATCGAGGACGACGCGGCGCTCGATCTGATCCCGGCAAGATATGTCAACGATAGACTGTCCGGGATGCGTTGCGACGGCAATCGCTGCTCGGCTCTCCTCGGAAAGATCGGGATGACGACCTCTTGCGCGATCTACGCCGTGCGGCCGGAAGTTTGCCGCATCTGTCTGCCCGGCGATGTCGAATGCAACATGGCGCGAAGGCGCAGCGGGCTACCGGCGGTCGATATCAGGCCGTAACGGCGTCCGTGACGTCCTCGTCGAGTTCGTCGTCAAACGGCTTGAAGGTGGAGAGCGGCTTGGTCGAGAGCGTGATCGGCTTTCGGCCATTGCTCGAAGTGCCGGCGGACATCCGCGCGGCGGGCTCGCGCGAGAGCGCATGGAGGGTCGAGCCGACGCGACCGCCGGCCTCGACCAGTTCGCGCTCGGTGCAACTTGAGGCAATCGCGAGCGCCAACTGATGCAGGTGGCTGCGGCGATAGCAGAACAGCGCCAGCATGGCGCGCGCCTCGGGCGAAACACCTTCCACGAGTTTCGGCAAGCCGTGCTCGCTGGCGCGATACATTTCGCCGAGCAGTTCGTCCCCGACCGGGCAGGTATCGTTCTCAAAGGCGTCGCGGCTTGAAAACATTGCAGTTCTCCCTGCTGCGGAAGATGCGCTGCAATCCTCTAATGAAGGGTTAACCTTGGTGACCGGTATCTCTCCGGAGCCCGTTGCAAGCGGTTCGCGAATCGGAGCGCGTCGCAAAGATGCCGATCAGTTCGCCGCCATGAAGATCGACAGACCGAAACCGGTGAGGTGATGCAGCGCCTGGTCAACACCGATCAGCGACCAGAACCAGGGATGCTCCTGGTTGACCCCGAAATGGGAAGTGACGAAGCCCTTGGCGCGGTCTACGGTGATGTGGATGGCGAAATCGATGAAGGCGACGAACCAGAATTTCGGCGCGACGATGAGGATCAACAGCAGCGCAACCGCAAGATGCACGAGACAATGCGCCAGCAACGGCAAGGCCCAACCGGTCCTCTGATCCTTGCCGATCGCCATCCAGGCATTTTGCAGGAAGAAGTCCGCCACGACGTGCTTGGCGGTGAGCAGCAGCATCCATCCGACCAGCGCACCAACCGGTATCGTCGAAGACATCGCAGGGAGCAGCAAAACTGACGCCTCTATTGACTGGACGTAAAACGGTGAGATCGGAAGTTAAGGCGGTCAGCTCGATTTTGTTGTCAAACCGGAAATTTCTCCGGCGGTTGGCATATTTATGACAAATCCCGGCAGGGTTTGCACCTGCTACCGGCACCGAAAATCCGTCAGTGTGACCTTCCGGCGATACGCTGCCCACCGACGGCGGTAAGGTTACCTTTGGGCCGGATCTGCAAACCGATGGGCCGGATTTGCAAACCGAGCTTCCAAGGGTATCATGTTGGGCTGGAAATTATCGTTCTTTTCTAGACAGTTAGGTTTTCTTGAGAGTCCCACAACCTGCGGGCGCGGAAGCGGCGCCCGATCCGGGCTCGAACCAGGTCTCTAACCATGAGCGTGGAAGCTCCCAATCCGCCGGCGGGCAAGCGCAAACGCACCAGGATTATCAAGAGCAATCGAGTCCAGATCCTCCTGTTTGTCCTGCTCACGCTGGCGCTGACCGGGGCCGCCGTATGGGCCGCACGGATCTGGCTGAGAAACTCCGAGACGCTGGTATTCGCCGTGGGGGATCCCAACGGACCTGAAGCCCGTTTCGCCAACAAGCTCGCCGCGGTGATGAAGAACAACGCCTCGCGCTTCAACATGAAGATCGTCAACAATGCCGACAACGCCAAGGCGCTGGCTCAGTTCGACCGTCGCGAAGCCAATCTCGCCATACTGCGCACGAACGCCAAGGTTCCGCCCCGTGCCCGTGCCGTCGCCGTTCTCGATCACGACGTGTTGCTGGTGCTGAGCCCCGGCGGCAAGAAGATCAAGTCCGCCGCCGACCTGAGGAAGAAGAAAGTCGCAATCATAGCCGACAACGAAAGCAGTGCTGCCTTCGTCCGCAATATTCTCGATCTGACGGCCAGCAACCCCGCGGCGCCGACGATTCAGGTCATGCCGCCCGGCTTTCCGGTGGACAAGCTGTTCGCCTCCGGCTTTGCTGCCGTGATCGCCTTCGCGCCGGCATCGAAGATCGTCAAGGACAAGAGCTACGAGCAGGCAGCCCGCCATGGCGGCCTGACGCTGAATCCGATCGAGGCAGCGAAGCTGTTGACCCGCAAATATCCGGCGCTGTCCGAGGAATCCATCGAGGCCGGCACGCTCTCCTCCTCGCCATCCATTCCAGAGGACGATGTCGGCACGGTCGGACTGCAATGGCTGCTGGTCACCCAGTCGCGGATGCCGACCTCGACCATCGGCGAGCTCGCCCGCCTCGTCTACGAGAACAAGGCGGAGCTGGCGCTGGAAAGCGGCTTTGCCTCGCGCATCGAGCCGGCCGCCACCGACAAGGAAGCCTTCATCATCGCGCATCCCGGCGCCGCCGAATACATCAACGACGACATCAAGTCGTTCGTCGAGCGGTACAGCGACCTGCTGTATTTCGCCGTCGCCGCACTCGGCATCATCGGCTCGATCTGCGCCACGCTCTATACCAAGGTGACACGGATTGCGCCGGAGAAGGCGAGCGAGCTTGCAACGCAACTGCTCGACCTCGGCGAGGATGTGCAGGATGCAACCAGTGTCGAAGAAATCGACTGCCTGCAGGACGATCTGGAAAAGATACTGCGCGGCGTGGTGATAGGCTTGCGCGACGGCACGATCAGTAGCGACGGACTCGAAACCTTCAAGCTCGGCTACCAGTTCGTGCGCGACGAGATCGGCATGCGTCGCGAGGCGCTGCAGCGAAATCCGCCCGAGGCGAGCCCCGCCCCTGCCCCGGCTCACGAGGACAATGTCGTGGTGGTGAAGACGGCCCACGGCGCCTGAGGCTCCGAATTCTCGCTGCCTATTCAGCGGCGGCGTCCGCGCCGCGGGAAGTCCCCCGCGCCCGGATTTCGGCGATCTTGCGCTTCAGCGCTGCCTGCCGGGGGTCCGGCATCGCAGCCGACCGCGCCTCTGCAATGGCGCCCGCCAGATCCGGCAACTGCAGCGTTCCTTCGAATGTCGGCTTGGCCAGTTCATCGATGATGGCGTGCCAGTCAGCCAGGCCATGGCGGTAGGCATCGCCGTAGCCCTGCACCATGGTGGCGGTATCGACGACGGCGCGAGCCGCGGCCGGCTGCTTGGCGAGTGCCCGGTCGACCATGTGTAGCCAGCGCTCGACCCAGTTCCGTTCCCTCGAATAGCGGATCGAATAGCGGCGCCAGCGCTTCAACGCAGCTTCAATCTTCAGGCGGCGGATACTGAACCGGTTCGCCGTGCTGAAATGGATCGAAACCCGCTTGCGAACCCAGCCGAGCCAGTTGAGCACATCGAGAACGGGCTCGGCGACGACCGCCGGCAACGCCTCGACCATCTCGTCGAGCCGCAGCTTCCTGATGTCGTCGGCGCGAGGCGTATCGGGATAGGCCTCGAGTTCCAGCAGTTTCAACTGTGCGATCCGGATCGCATCTTCATAGCTCATGCGCATCGCCATCAGGCGGGCGATCTCGAGCAGCATCGCCTCATCGACGCCGGGCTTGCCCACGAAACGTCTGAGACGATCGACATAGAGCCTGGCGTAGGCCGTGCCCTGATACTCGATCAGCAGATGAATGGCCTCGCCGGCGACCAGCGCCACCGCTTCCGGAAATTCTGCCGGCAAATGGGGAATCGAGTCGTCCTGCTCGCCGATGATGTCGGCGAAAAGATAGCGAAGCGACTCCCTGACGTCGGCGAATACACCCATGCTGCCTGCGCTCATGCGGGCTTGGTTGCCGCGGCCTGCTGCGCCAGTCGCTGCTCCAGCTTGTCGATGTTCTCGAACAGCCGCGCGCTGGCAAGACGAAGGAAATAGAAACCAAACGCGGGGTTCTGCACGTAGAGTTCCTCGACTTTGCTGTAGCTGACGCTGAGGATCTGGCCATCGGCAATGCATTCCAGCGTCTGTGTACGCATGTTCGATGGCGACAACATGCCGAGTTCGCCGACAATGGCGCCGACCGGAAGTTCGATGCCGGACTCCACCAGCCGGAAACGGCCGCTGACGATGTAGAGCATGTCCTCGGCTTTCTCATCCTTGTAGAAGATGATCTCGCCTGTCTTGCAAATGCGTTCTGTCATGAACGGCTTCAGCCAGTCCATCGACAGGTCGCTGTTGACCGATTTCCTGACGTCGCGAATCAACTGGAGCATCTGGTGCAGGCGGTAGACGTTGATCGACAGCACGACCAACTGAACCGCGATGACGAAATAGTTGTGAGCGGGGATGGC
>JAHCKB010000253.1 GCA_026125985.1 Bradyrhizobium sp. | reverse complement strand
GCGGCAAGGCGCTGATCAACATCCTGCCGCTGGAACAGGGCGAGCGCATCACCACCATCATGCCGCTGCCCGAGGACGAATCTTCCTGGGGCGAACTCGACGTGATGTTCGCCACGACAGGCGGCACCGTCCGCCGCAACAAGCTGTCCGACTTCGTCGACGTGCGCCGCTCCGGCATCATCGCCATGAAGCTGGGGGACGGCGAGGCCATCGTTGACGTTCAGATCTGCACAGAGCGCGACGACGTGCTGCTGACCGCCGCCGGCGGCCAGTGCATCCGTTTCCCCGTCACCGACGTGCGCGTCTTTACCGGCCGCACCTCGATGGGTGTGCGCGGCATTGCGCTGGCTGGAGGCGACAGGCTGATTTCGCTTGCCATCCTGCGACATGTCGAGGCGACGTCGGACGAGCGTTCGGCCTATCTCAAGATGCGTCGCGCCATGGCGGGCGAGGGTGGAGCCGAAGAGGCAGTTGAGACCGAGACCGAGGAGGGCTCCTCTGATGCCGCTCAGATCTCGCAGGAGCGCTACGTCGAGATGTCGGCGGCGGAGCAGGTGGTGCTCACTGTCTCCGTGAACGGCTACGGCAAACGCACCTCGTCCTACGAGTACCGCACCACCGGCCGGGGCGGCAAAGGCATCGTCGCCATGAGCGTCAACAACCGCAATGGCAACCTGGTGGCTTCATTCCCCGTGGAGGACAGCGACCAGATCATGCTGGTTACCGACAAGGGCCAGTTGATCCGCTGCCCGGTCGAGGACATTCGCATCGCCGGCCGTTCCACCCAGGGCGTGATCGTGTTCAACACCGCCGACGACGAACATGTCGTCTCGGTCGAGCACATCGGCGAGGAAGAAAACGGCAATGGCAACGGAGACTGAGGCACGCCGACGTTCGATTCGATGCCGTCACGCTCTGCTTCGATTGCGTCGTTCATGCGTACAGCTTCCGGTGAAGGACAGGTGATAACAGGCGATGGGCCGTTGCGGTGCAGTGGTTGGCGCAAGTGGCCTTGCACGCGTTCATCGTCTTATGGCTCGCGAAAACAGCCGCAATGACCTTCGCAGCAAAGAGGCATCCATTCCCTTCCGCAATGCATTGTTGAGCGTCGCGCCAATGCCTCTCAGGCTCGCGTTTTCCCTTTCAAGGGCGGCAACCCTTTCCTTGAGTTTATTGTTGGCGAGGCGGTAGGCGCGTTGTCCGGCCTCGAATTCTTCATGCAGCGTAAGGTAAGCCGTCCAGCGGCGCACATGCTCGACCTCCATGCGAGGATGTGGGGCCTCAAGCCCGTACTGCCGCAAGAGATCGTCGATGAAGGAGCCCGCTGGCGGTCCCAGATAGTTCGGAATGCCGGCGCGACGCCAGGTCTCGTTAAAAAGGTGCAGGAAGGTCGCGGAGGCGCATCGCTTGTGGAGTTCGGCGCTCTTGGCTGGATCGAACATTGCCGGCACGTCGAGCGCCGACAACGGATACGTTGTCTCCATGGCCACAGCGTGCCGGGCGAGCCGATGGCTGACCACGACCTTCGAGAACAATTCCGCGCCCGTCTCGCCGTAATGCGGGGACTCTCCCAGGGCAACACACCGCTCCACGCATTCCGCCATGGCGGGATGTCCGGGGGGAAACTTCAGCACGGAGAAGGTTGCCGTCAGCGGATCCCGGATTTCAAGCGAGAAGAAAATGTCTTGCGCGGGAAACTCCGGCCGCAACAGGACGACGTCATGATCAACCCACCAGCCTCCGAGCTGATGCAACATGGCGTAGCGGAACAGATTGGCGTGGAGCGCAAAACTGCCCCGGCCAAGGTCCTTTTGATAACGCAGAATTCGATCGGTCGGCCATATTTCATTCGCGTCCCGCCGGACGATCCAGTCGGGAACGGCAATCGCTGGATCATAGGTGAATAGTTCGACGCGGTGGCCGCGATCCACGAAGCTCCGCATGCCCACGAGTTGGTATGGGCTCAGCGCACTGCCGTGCCAGAAACACCGAACCGTCTCAACTCCTGCCATAAAAGGTCCCCAGACAAGCGGTGACGGCCATGACGCGTCTACATGATGCCGCTGTGACGAAAATCTGACGGCACCATTGGCGTCCATCCGTTCGGCGTACAACAGGCGCACCGCTGCTGTCCAAATCGTATTCCAGCAAAGGGGTGCACACACTAAAAATCCCCGGGGGGGCATCCCGGGGATTTCGACCTGAGCGACGTTGGAAGTGGAAAGTCGGCGCGGGTTACGGCGTGCGGTCGGCGGTCACCAGCCGGGCTTCGCGCACCATCTTCTTGCCGGCGGCGGTGCGCAGGCAGGACGCTTCGAAGTTCGGCCAGGCCTGTTCCGAGCAGCCGCGGCCGACCTGATTGATGTCGAGGCGGTCACCCTTCGCCAGCGGCGCGGGCACGCTTGCTTCGACCTGCGGGGCAAATCCGGGAAGAACGGTAAGGGCGGCGGCGATGAAGGCTGCGATAGCCACCGCGGAAAATGCCTTGATCATGACGGTCCCCTGTCATGGGCCTTGGCCGGCCCGTCGTTTCGTTGTGGCAGAAGTAACCAAGGCCGGTTTCGGGATGTCTTCTCCAATGCGGAAAAGGGTTTCGTCCGGCGCCGGTTTTGTTTCGTCCCGGCTTGGTGGACGAAACAATGATTACCTGCCCAGATGACGCACGAACTGCCCAAGTGGTTCATTGGGCTCGGTAAATTGAATTTGAGGCGATCTGGTCAGAAAAGGGGGAACCTTGCCGCCCGAGGCCGGGCAGGCTAGAGGGGGCAGATGCCCCGCATCGCGCTTTATCCCGGTTCCTTCGACCCAGTCACCAACGGCCATCTGGACGTGGTCCGCAACGCAGTCGGCCTCTGCGACAAGCTCATCGTCTCGATCGGTGTGCATCCCGGCAAGAAGCCGCTGTTTTCGACCGAGGAGCGGCTGGAAATGGTCCGTGCCGTATTCGGACCCGTTGCGCGAGAGGCCGGCTGTACCTTCGATTGCAATACCTACGACAATCTCACGGTGACAGCGGCCCAGAAGGCCGGCGCCACCATCATGATCCGCGGCCTGCGCGACGGCACCGACCTCGACTATGAGATGCAGATCGCGGGCATGAACGAGACTATGGCACCCGACGTGCATACGGTATTTCTGCCGGCCTCGGTCGCTGTGCGCCCGATCACCGCCACACTGGTGCGCCAGATCGCAGGCATGGGCGGCGACGTTTCCGCCTTCGTGCCGCCGGCCGTCGCCAAGGCCCTGAAGGCCAAATTCGGCTGATGCAATGTCAGCGACCTAACCGTCCATCTGATTGCGGAGTTATCATGATCCGAGTCCTCGCTCTTGTCGCCGCGCTGTTTGCCGTGGCACCTGCGCTCGCCCAGCCGCTGCCGGCCAAGCTCGACAAGGCCAATGCGATCGTGATCGACACGACCCAGGGCCGCATCGTCATTGCGTTGCGAACGGACCTGGCGCCGAAACACGCCGAGCGTCTCAAGCAACTTGCCCGTGACGGATTTTACAACAACGTTCCTTTCCATCGCGTCATGGAAGGCTTCATGGCGCAAACCGGCGACGGGCAGAATTTCAACGGCACCGGCGGCTCTAAATATCCGAACCTGAAGCAGGAATTTTCCTCCACCCCCTTCAAGCGTGGCGTGGTCGGCATGGCCCGTCGCGGCGACAGCGTCGACAGCGCCAATGCGCAGTTCTTCATCTGCTTTGCAGACGCTTCCTTCCTCAATGGCCAGTACACGGTCATCGGCGAGGTCGCGCAGGGCATGGACGTGGTCGACAAGCTGAAGAAGGCTCCGCCTGGCTCGCGCAGTGGCGCGGTCACCGATCCCGACAAGATGGTCAAGGTGCAGGTCGCATCAGACATCAAGTGAATGCGCCCTGGCGCATCAAACCGAAGAGAGAAGAGAACATGGCCGATAGCGAAAACACTTTGATCCTCGAAACCACGCAAGGCCCCGTGACCATCGAAATGCGTCCGGACCTGGCGCCCAACCATGTTGCGCGCATCAAGGAACTGGTGCGTGAGGGGTTCTACGACGGCATCGTCTTTCACCGCGTGATCGACGGATTCATGGCGCAGACCGGTTGTCCGCAAGGCACTGGCACCGGAGGTTCCGGCAAGAAGCTGAAGGCGGAGTTCAACAGCGAACCGCATGTTCGTGGCACGGCTTCGATGGCGCGCGCAGCCAGTCCCGACTCGGCGGACAGCCAGTTCTTCATCTGCTTCGACGATGCCTCCTTCCTCAACCGCCAGTACACGGTGTGGGGCAAAGTTACCGCGGGCATGGAGAATGTCGACAAGATCAAGCGCGGCGAGCCTGTGAGCAATCCCGATAAGATCGTCAAGGCGCGGATGGCGCTGGACGCCTGACCCGTCATTCCGGGGCGCGCGTTAGCGCGAAACCGGAATCTCGTGCCGTAACTTCTGGATTTCGGGTTGATGCTTCCGCCTTCGCTCTTCAAGTTACGGCGGACAGGTCGCATCGCCCCGGAACGACGGCGCTGGACAATGCGAAATGCGCACCGACGTCTTCGATTTCGATCTGCCTGCCGAGCGCATCGCGCTGCGGCCGGCGATCCCGCGCGATTCCGCTCGTATGCTGGTGGTGCAGGGCGACGGCGTGCTGCGCGACCGCCACATATCGGACCTGCCGCATTGGCTTGAGCCGGGCGACCAACTCGTCGTCAACGACACCCGCGTAATCCCGGCGCAGTTGAAGGGACGGCGCATCGGGCGAGAGACCGAGCCGAAGATCGAGGCGACGCTGATCAAGCGCCTCGACGGCTCGCACTGGCAGGCGCTGGTGAAGCCAGCGAAGAAGCTCGCGGTCGGAGATCGCATCCGTTTCGGCAATGAAGGCAAGGTGTGCCTGCTCGGCCATCTCGACGCCGAGGTCGCCGCCAAGGGTGAGGAAGGCGAGGTGACGCTGGCTTTTGCCTTCCACGGCCCGGCGCTCGACCAGGCGATCGCCGAACTCGGCGTGACGCCGCTACCGCCCTACATCGCCTCGAAACGTGCGCCTGACGAACAGGACGCGGCGGACTACCAGACCATGTTCGCGGCCAACGAAGGTGCCGTCGCCGCGCCCACCGCGGGACTGCATTTCACGCCGGCGCTGGAGGCAGCGCTGCGTGCGCGGGGCATCGAGATCAACCGACTGACGTTGCATGTCGGGGCAGGGACGTTCCTGCCGGTCAAGGCGGAGGACATCGCCGAGCACTGCATGCACGCGGAATGGGGCACGGTTTCCGCGGAAACGGCGCGCAAGCTCAACGAGGCACGCGCCGCTGGCGGCCGGATCGTTGCAGTAGGCACGACGTCGCTTCGGCTGCTGGAAAGCGCCGCGCGGGACGACGGCACGATCCAGCCGTTTTCCGGCGAGACGGCGATCTTCATTACGCCCGGCTATCGCTTTCGGGCTGTCGACATCATGCTCACCAACTTCCATTTGCCGCGCTCGACCCTGTTCATGCTGGTGTCCGCCTTCTCTGGTCTCGACAGCATGAAGCATGCCTATGCCCATGCGATCGCGAACGGCTATCGGTTCTACTCGTACGGCGATGCGTGTCTGCTGTTTCGAGCCCACGAGCCGAACAGCATCGACTAGGACATCTCCTGACGAATTTGCGACGTTCGCTTTCGGGAACATGAGAACGCGGAAGGGCGGCAAGAAATGTCGCGTCCCGACGTGTGCCGGACTCCGCGCCGTATTACGCAAATCCGCGTCCGCTGCTATTATCGATGCTTCCTTACTGGAGGACCGGCAGATGCCCACGCAACAGGACGTTTCCCAACACTATACGCATGGCGACCTGGTCGCTGCGATCCGCAAGGGAATTGAGGCTCAAGGAAAAACGACCGGCTCCATAAAAGTCGATGATCTCGCGCCGGTAGATGAATTCCACGTTGGCGGCCGTCAGGCTTCTGAAGATTTTCTCGGCCAGCTCGACCTCAATCCAGAAACGCACGCGCTCGACGTCGGATGCGGACTCGGAGGGTCGGCACGTTTTGCGGCAAGCCGCTACAGTTGTCAGGTAACGGGGATCGATTTGACGGCCGAATACGTCGAGACCGCAAGGGTGGTTTGCGGGTGGGTTGGCTTGGACGACCGCATCTCGCTACATCAAGGCAGCGCGCTTGAATTGCCTTTTCCCGATGGCAGCTTCGATCGCGCATATATGCTGCATGTCGGAATGAACATTTCAGACAAGGCAAAGCTTTGCTCGGAGGTCGGCCGTGTCCTGAAAGGCAACTCCCTTTTCGGCATCTACGACGTGATGAAGGTCGGTGAAGGCGAGCTTACATATCCCGTACCGTGGGCAACGACAGCTTCGTCCAGCGCCGTGGCGGAGCCGGCCGAATACCGTAACGCGTTACAGGAGGCCGGTTTCACAGTGATTGCCGAGCGGAACCGGCGTGACTTCGCGCTGGCGTTCTTCGACCAATTGCGTGCCAGGACCGCGGCCGCGGGCGGCCCGCCTCCTTTGGGTCTTCATATTTTGATGGGCAAGAACACGCCGGACAAGGTGCAGAACATGATTGCGAATATCGCCAGCGGAAAGATTGCGCCGGTCGAATTGATTGCTCGAAAAGCGTGATCGCTGTTGGCTTCCAGCCCACGAGACAAGTGGGTAACGCGGAGGCGTTCCCACCGTCACGGCCCTGTCACTCGCTACGCCATCGCGTGCTGTGGCAGCAGCTCCGCGATCTGGATCGCGTTGAGCGCAGCCCCTTTCAGAAGTTGATCGGCGGCGACGAACATCGAGATCGAATGACCCGAGGGATCGCTGAGATCCTGGCGGATGCGGCCGACCAGGACGTCGTCCTGGCCGGAGGCATCGATCGGCATCGGGAAGTAGTTGTTCGTGCGGTCGTCGACGACCTTCACACCCGGCGCGTTGGCCAGCAGCTTGCGGACCTCGGCTTCGCCGATCGGCCGCTCGCATTCGAAAGTGATGGCCTCGCAATGGGCGCGCAGCACC
>JAHCKB010000252.1 GCA_026125985.1 Bradyrhizobium sp. | reverse complement strand
TGTGCTCGGTCACGAGCTCACCCACATTCGCAACGGCGACGTGCAGTTGATGGTGGTGGCCGTCATCATCGCCGGCGTGGTCGGCTTCTTCGGTGAATTGTTCTTCCGGATCTTCACCAATCTGCAGTGGAATTCATCCGGCAGCAGCGGCTGGTCGTCCTCGTCGTCTTCCTCATCTTCGGATTCTTCCTCCCGCGGCAGCAAAAGCTCCGGCGGCGGGGCGGTCATCATCGTCGTTGTCGCGATCGCGTTGATCGTGCTCGCCTGGCTGCTGTCACAGGTTGTAAAGCTGGCGCTGTCCCGCGCCCGCGAATATCTGGCGGATGCCGGCTCCGTGGAGCTGACCAAGAACCCCGATGCCATGATCACGGCGCTGCGCAAGATCGAGGGCCGCGGCGAGCTGCCGGGCGCGACTTCGGCCGTGATGGAACTCTGCGTCGACAATCCGCGCGAAGGCTTTGCCGACCTGTTCGCCACCCACCCCTCGGTGCAGTCGCGGATCGACAAGCTGGTCGCTTTCGCCGGCGGCCGCGACCCCGGTCCGCTTGCGGCTCCGGAGACTGCGGACGAGGAGCCGGAGGAACAGGACGCAGCCCAAAACGACCAGCCGCCGCCATTGCCGACGCGCAAAGAACCCTGGGGCAATGCCGGAGCGGCGCTCGGCATCCCGCCCCTGCCCGGAACGGGCCCCTGGGGACCGCATCGCTGACCTGACCGGCCTGCAATCCCCTGCCGTCACAGGAAAAATCCCCGCGCGCCACCCGGCTTCGGTTAAGGGTTTGAATCCCCCCTTGTTTCTGCCATGTTCGCGCCCAAAGCAGGAATTGGGGACTTGCCGATCGCTCCCCGCGGTCGGGGCGCGTAAGGGACAGCGATGGCAAAGCCGGTAGTGATTGTGGTGGGTGCGGACAAGGGCGGGGTCGGCAAGACCACGATCTCGCGAACACTTCTGGATTATTTCAGCGCCAACAACGTGCCCACCCGCGCGTTCGACACCGAAAGCCCGCGCGGAACCCTGAAGCGCTTCCACCCCGATATCACCGAGATCGTCGACATGACGACGACCGCGGACCAGATGAAGATCTTCGATACGCTGAGCGCGGGGCCCTCGGTCACGGTCATCGACGTCCGCGCCGGCCTGTTGTCACCTGCTCTGGCCTCGCTGCGCGACATCGGTTTCCTCGATGCGGCGAAATCCGGCCAGATCACCTTCGCCGTGTTCCACATCCTCGGCCCCTCGATCGCCTCGCTGGACGAAATCGCGGAGACCGCGAACTTCATGTCGGGTGCAAAATATTTCCTGGTCAAGAACTTCATCAACGACACCCAGTTCTTCCAGTGGGACCAGGCGACCTACAACTCCTATTTCCACCGCATCAAGGATGCGACCGACCTCACCATCCCCAAGCTCAACGAAATGGCCTATGAGCAGGTCGAGGTCGCCTCGGTGCCGTTCCTGAAGTTCGTCGCCAACAAGGGCCCGCACGACGAGACCGCCAACTATTCCTTCGTGCTGCGCGGCTACGTCCGGCACTGGCTGTCCAACGTCTGGAGCGAGTTCGACCGCATCAGGCTGACCGACCTGGTCGGCGCCGGCGGCAGCAAGCGCAGCAGCGGGGAAAAATAATCCGCCATGAGCGGATTGGGCTGGATCGGGTCCCGGTTTCGCCTGATATAGCTCTCGATGCACACCACGCCCGTCTACATCATCTGCTCGCCCCGCCCGCAGGTCGGCAAGACCCTGCTGGCGCGGCTCCTGAGCGAGTTTCTGCTGCTCAAGAACGGCACGGTCGTTTCCTTCGACATCAACCTGAAGGAACCGTCGCTGCTGGAATACCTGCCGCAGGTAACGGAGACGGCCGACGTCATCGGCACCTTCGGCAAGATGCAGCTCATGGACCGGCTGATCGTCAACGACAGCGTCGCCAAGGTGATCGATCTCGGCTTCCACGCCTTCGACGAGTTCTTTAAGATGGTCGAGGAAATCGGCTTCATCAAGGAAGCGGCCCGCCGCGGCGTCGTGCCCGCGATCCTGTTCATGGCCGACGTCGATCGCGCTTCCGTACGCGGCTATGACATGCTGCGCGTGCAGATTCCGGGAAACGCACTGATCACGGTCGACAACGAATATGTGGTGCGCGGCGAGTTGCCGGATGCCATGGCGGGCGGCCGCCTGCTGCGGATCTCAGCGCTGCCGCCATTCCTGAAGACCTATATCGACCGGCTGAACTTCTCCTTCACCGACTATCTGCGGCAGGAACGGGACTCTTCCACCGAACTGCACCAGTGGATCCGGCGCAACTACCTCGCACTTCGCGATCTGGAGCTGAATCTGACATTGCAGCGGTGACGGCTGCGTCCGTGTCCTAGTGACCGAACAGATAGATTCCGTACGAGCTGAACAGATACACCAGGAACAGTGCTATGCTGACCCAGCCGACGGTCCCTCGTATGCGCGTTTCCGGCTTGTACAGCACGGCGACGATGAAGATGCCGGACATGACCACCGCCGCGAACGCGCTGATGGCGTTCGCCGGGGAGACGGAAGACAGCAGCGGGCCATTCGGGTAGGCGATGTCGTCGATCGCGAGAACCAGAATATCGAACAGGTTGCTGCCGAGCAGATTGCCGACCGCCATGTCGACCGCACCGAGACGCATGGCGCTGACGGTAACCACCAGTTCCGGAATCGAGGTGGCGGCGGCAAGGAACAGCGTGCCGACGAAGGTCGCGTTCCAGCCCATCGCATCGGACAATTCCTGCCCCACGAATGGCAGCCACGCTCCGGCGACGACGACTACACTCGCCGCAGCCGCGTAGCGTGCAACCGCGCCCTGCAGGGTGATGCCCGGCTCCTCTCTTCTCTCTCCGTCGAAGGCTTTGGCGCGCCGCTCATAGACGAACACCGCGCGCATCGCGACGAGATACAGCACCAGAATGAACGGCGAATAGCCGCTGATATGCAGAAACTGCAATCTCAATTCGCCCTGGCTGAGCATCAGGAACGCGCCTGCGGCTCCGATCAGGATGATCCCGAAGCCCGCGCTGAGAAGATGCCCCTGATCGATGACGCGATAGAGCGGCGCCTTGCGGCTCAACAGATCGAGCAGCACCAGCATCACCAGATTGAAGACGCAGCTTCCGAGCGCGTCGCCGACCGCGAGATTCGGCGCATTGGCGGCGGCAACCGCACTGATGCCGGTAAACAGCTCCGGTAGCGAGGTCGCGGTGGCCAGCAGAACGAGCCCGACCCATGAGCGCGACAGTCCCGTCAGCCGGGCGATCACGTCGCCATAGCGCACCAGAAACGGACCGGCGATGCCGATCAGCACAGCGCAGGCGGCGAATTTGAGCCAGGGGAGCACGATCGGCGTCATTCGTTGATATCTTCCGGAACGGAGCACATTCGGAGAACAGGCGCTCGCGGAGCGCAACCCGCATTCTCGCTCAAAGCGACCTCAGGTCCAGTCGCGGTCTTCCCGATAACGAAACCACATCGCCCGCCAAGCCAACGACGCGATCCTGTGTCAACCTGTCGCGGCGCGCGCCGAAGGAGTACCCGGCTTCACCGCGCCGCCTCGAATCCCGCCAGCACCGCCGTCAGGTTGGTGCCGAGAATGTCGGAGAGATAACCGCCCTCCTGCACCAGCACCGTCGGCAGGCCCAGCCGCGCGATCGACGCGCCGACGCGGCGGAAGCCGTCGGTGGTGACTGCAAGGCCCCTGAGCGGATCGTGTTCGGAGGCATCGAGACCAAGCGCGACCACGAGCGCGCCGGGCGAAAACGACTTGATGGTTTTCGCCGCGGTTTCAAACGCCGCAAGCCAGACGTCGTCCCCACTGCCGAGCGGCAGCGGAATATTGAGGTTGGCTCCCAAACCCGCGCCTTCGCCGCGCTCATGGGCGTAGCCCCAGACGTAAGGGTAGTAGAACGCCGGATCGGCATGGATCGAGACGGTGAGGACATCGCCCCGGTCGTAGAAGATGCCCTGCGTACCGTTGCCATGGTGAACGTCGACGTCGAGAATTGCGACGCGCTCGTGGCTCAGACGCAGATGCGCGGCCGCGACCGCGCTGTTGTTGAGGAAGCAGAAGCCGCCGGCGACATCGCGGAAGGCGTGATGGCCGGGCGGCCGACACAGCGCATAGACCGCATCCCCGCCGTCGAGCACCATCTGCGCTGCTGTGGCCGCGACATCGGTGGCCGCGCAGGCGGCGGCCCAGGTGCCGGGACCGATCGGACAGCCAGTGTCGGCGGTGTGCCAGCCGAGCCGGCCGACAATATGCGTGGGGTAGGTCGCGGCGTGACGCACGGGATGCACATTGGCGATCATCTCCGGTCCGGCATCGCCCAGCGCCGACCAGGCGTCCCAGGCCTCGGCGAGAAAGCCGAGATATTCGGCGCTGTGCACCCGCATCCGCGGCCCCTGCCCGAACACTGTCGGCGCAACGAGCTGGTGCTTGCCCGCTGCGAGCCCCGCGAGCAGCCGGTCGGCGCGCTCGGGCTGCTCGGTGGTGCGCCTGACCACGCCGCGCACCAGGAAGAATTGCGGATCGTGGCTACGATGCAGCTCGGTGTAGACGGCTTTCACTCGGGCGCTTCCTTCCAGGACGATTCACTGTGCATTCGCGGCGTACAATACGAAACGCACTTCGCAACGGTCGCATGTCACTCCGATACCGGCCGATATTGACCTTCGTCAACGCTCCATGCATCCATCTAAATATCATATAACGTACTCGCCGCTCGTAGAAATTCGCGGCATGCTTTCCTCTCCGTCCGCTTGATCACAACAAAAGGCAGAAACCGGGAGTGCTGCATGAGCGGCAGAGCGACAAAGATCGTCTTCCTGGGCGCCGGCAGCATCTCGTTCGGCATGAGCATGCTGCGCGACCTGGTAACTACGTCGGGGCTACGCGGCAGCACCCTCACGCTCGTGACGCAACACGCCGAGAGTGCAGCGAGAGCCGCTGCGCTGGCGCGATATCTCAGCGACAAGACCGGGGCCCGGCTCAACGTCGAGGCAACGACTGACCGGCGCTCGGCGCTCGATGGCGCATCCTTCGTCGTCAATGCGACCGCCATCGAGCGAAACCGGCTGTGGAAGCTGGATTTCGAGATTCCCAGGAAATACGGCATCCGCCAGACGCTCGGCGAAAACGGAGGGCCCGGCGGACTCTTCTTCACCTTGCGGACATTGCCGATGATCTTCGATTTCGTCCGCGACATGGAGGAACTCTGTCCGAAAGCGCTGTTCATCAATTTCTCCAATCCTGAAAGCCGGATCGTCATGGCGCTCGGCCGCTACAGCAGGGTTCGCTGCCTTGGGCAGTGCCACGGCATCGACGGAAGCCGATCGCAGGTCGCCGACATCCTGGGACTGCCGGCCGCCGACGTCGACGTCTGGGGCGCTGGTCTCAATCACTTCCAGTGTCTGATGCACATCCGTCACCGCACGACGGGAGAGGACCTCTATCCCCGGCTAAAGGCTGCGGAGGCCACGTTCGCATCGCCGACCTCCCCCCTCACCCGTCGCCTGTTTCGCGCCTTCGGCTACTGGCTGACATGCGGGGACGAACATCTCGGCGAATATTTTCCGTACGGCTGGGAGGCCGGCGAGAAGGGATACGACTTCGCGGCCGACGAGCGCTGGCGCACCGAGTTCGCACATAGCGTCAGTCAGGTCCTCGCCGGCAAGGCCGACATGCCGGGGTGGTGGATCGAGCCGTCAGGAGAACGAGGCGGCGCCGTGATCGCCGCGACGCGACAGAACCAGCGGCGGGTGCTGGACTCCGGCATCGTCTACAATCAGGGCGCAATACCCAATCTTCCGGGAAACCTCGCGGTCGAAGTTCCAGTCATGGTAGATGCCGCGGGCGTGCATCCAGTTTCAATGGGCCCGATCCCCGACCCGATCGCCAAGCTGATGAGCATGCAGGCGAGCGTTCAGCAGCTCTCGGTCGAGGCTGCGGTGCACGCATCGAAGGAGATCGCGTTGCAGGCACTCCTGATCGACCCGGTCGTCAACTCCGCCGCCGCCGCCGAAAGACTGCTCGACGAACTGTGGGAAATCAATCGGCCCTATATCCGCAAATGCATATGACCAATTCCGATACGATTCTGCTCGGCGATGTCGGGGGAACCAACGCTCGGTTCGCAATCCTGAAAGGCGGCACGATCGGGCCAATCGAGTACATCGGGGTAGCCGGGTGTCCGGACATCAGTGAGGCGATCAGGCGATACTTTGACGGGCTCCCCGAAAGCGGGTCCGTCAAGCAGGCTGTTCTCGGATTGGCCGGGGCCGTGGAGAACGGTCGCTGCGAAATCACCAATTGCGGCTGGATCGTCGACGTCCCAACGCTGCAGAACACGTTCGGTTTTCACCAGGTCCGGTTGTTCAACGACTTCGAGGCGCTTGCCTGGTCGCTGCCTCACCTCCGCGCGGCCGACCTGTTCCCGATCGGCGGAGGCGCGTCCATCTCGCGCGCACCGATGCTCCTGGTCGGGCCGGGCACCGGCTTTGGCGCCTCCTGCCTGTTGACGCGCAACGGCCGGCCTGTCGTCGTCGCCTCTGAAGCTGGCCATTCGATGCTGCCGGGTAGTTCCCGCCGCGAGGACGAAATCATCGAATTGCTACGCAACCGTTTTGGCCACGTATCGATCGAACGTGCGGTGTCAGGACCGGGGCTGGTGAACATCTACGAGGCGCTCGCCGCCGTCGACGGCGCAGCCATTCCGAAGCGCGACGGCGCGTCGATCACCCAGGCCGCGCTGAATGGCAGCTGCAGCTTCAGCCGATCCGCGCTCGATCTGTTCTGCGCCATGCTGGGCACCGTTTCGGGAAACCTCGCGCTGACGTTCTGCGCCCGCGGCGGCGTCTACATCGCCGGCGGCATCGTTCCCCGTTTCCCGGAATATCTCGCGCGCTCGGAGTTTCGGGCGCGCTTCGATGCCGGTGGCCGTTACCATGCCTACCTGCATGACATACCCATCAATGTCATTCTCCGTCCCGATG
>JAHCKB010000251.1 GCA_026125985.1 Bradyrhizobium sp. | reverse complement strand
CGCCGACCTTCCTGATGCTCACCGGTTACGAGCAGGTGCGCTCGATTGCGGCCGACATTGCCGGCGATCGCGAGGCGGCCGGACGCGTCGAGCTGGTGCTGCCGGAGACCGGCGTCTGCAGCCGAGCGGCGGCGCCCAGTGCAAACGCGTGCTGCGGCGGACCGGCGCCGGCACAGGTTGACGCCTGCTGCGCCGACGATGCAAAAGCCAAGCAACAGGGAAAGGCCGGCTGCGGCTGCGGCTGACGCCAAGCGACCGGATCAGGTGAGAAAATCAGACTTGAAGGAAAATCCGTCGTCGTCGCGATGTGCGCCGGCCAGCTCGGCAGCCTGCTGCCGCATGTGGCGGTGCCGGCGATTCTCGCGGGCTTCCTGATTCCGGAATGGCATCTTTCGGGCGCGCAGGCCGGGCTGCTGTCGGGTTCGGGTGCAGCCGGCTACATGCTGGCGGTTCCGGTGCTCGCAACGCTCACCGACAGGATCGATGCGCGCAAGATCCTGATCGCAGGTTCGGCCGTGAGCGCGCTTGGCACCTTGCTGTTCGGCCTGTTCGCAACTGGCTTGTGGTCCGGCGCGCTGTTCAACGCGATCGCCGGCATCGGCTTCGCTGGCGCCTACATGCCGGGACTGAAAGCGCTGACCGACCGGCTGGAGCCAGGCGACTCCTCCCGGCCGGTGACGCTCTACACGTCGAGCTTCTCGCTGGGAGTCGGGCTGTCATTCCTGGTAAGCCAGCTCGTGGCGGAAAACCTCGGCTGGCGCGCCGCGTTCCTGGTCACGGCCATCGGTCCGCTGGTGATGCTGACGGTGAGCGCGCTTCTGAAGCCGGTCGAGCCGAGACCCGCGGCGGGCCGCCTGCTGAACTTCGGTCCGGTCGTGCGCAACACCAACGCGATGGGCTTCGTGCTCGGCTACGGCGCGCACTGCTTCGAGCTCTATGGCATCCGCACCTGGATCGTCGCGTTCTGGACCTTCGTGGTCGCTAGGCATCCGACCGTGCTGACGCCGCTGATCGTCAGCTTCATTTTCTCGCTGCTGGCGATGCCGGCCAGCATTCTCGGCAACGAGCTGGCGCTGAAGCTCGGGCGGCATCGCGCCATCTCCGCAGTGATGTTTGCCTCGGCCACTGTTGCGCTATCGATCGGCGCGCTGTCGGAACAATCGCCGTGGGTGCTGATACCGTTGCTGCTGGTCTATGCGCTGACGGTGCCGGCCGATTCCGGCGCACTGACTTCGGGAATGACCATGGCCGCCGATCCGGCCAACCGCGGCGCGACCATGGCGATGCACTCGACCGTCGGCTTCAGCATGTCCGCGCTCGGCGCATGGGCTCTCGGCGTCGCGCTCGACGCCGCGGGCGGGCCGGCGAGTGCTTCTGCCTGGACGACGGCGTTTGCGGTTCTGGCCTTCGGTATCCTGCTCGGACCGCTGGCGCTTTACTGGTCGCGGAAGGTCTCGGCGCCGGAGCGCGCCTGACTTCGGCAGCAGGAGTTTCAGCCACGCCGCTGCGCGCGGAGCCAGAAGCCGAATGAGAACATGACCACGGCGGCGAGCCCGAACCAGGTGATGGCATATTGCAGGTGGTCGTCCTTGAGGCGGACGCGGAGCGGACCGGGTTTCGGGATGCCGCTGTCCGGCACCGGCGCTTCAAGATCGATGTAGAACGGTGCGATCGACTTGCCGCCCTCACCCCAACCGAGCGCGCGCGCCATCGCGGGAACGTCGCGTGTAAACCAGAGTCGTTTTCCGATATCGGCCGCGGGCGTCAGCGCGCCCTGGCTTTCGGGGAAGCGGAGATAGCCGGTGAGCGCGACCGGCTGGCCGCTGACGAGCCGGCTTGCCGCACGGTCCTGCTGGGCACGGTCCTGCATCGTGTTCTGCACGAAGCCGGCATTGACCGCGATAGTCTCGCCCGACGCCAGCCGCGCCGGCAGGAACGCCCAGGCGCCCGGGCCTGAAATATCGTCGCGCAGGGCGGAGCCCGAACTGTAGACCATCGCGTCCGGCAGCGGCGCATAGGTGGCGGTAAAGGCGACGCGGCGGAACTCGTCCCTGTCCGCCGCAAGTCCGGCCCAGGCCGCGGCCTGCGGCAGGGCGACTGGCGCGACCGTGAGCCGCGCGTCGAGCGCGGCGATCAGCGCATGCTTTTCGGCGCGGCGCTGTAGTTGCCATATCCCGAGTCCGACGAGCACCGCGACCGCAGCCAGAATGAACAGGCTGAAAGCCAGACGCCGGCCGTTCATTTCGGCGCGCGGTCGATCAACTGGCCCGGCGCGGCCTTGTGGTGGTACTGCAGCGCGATCAGCAGCGACTTCATCGAACGCAGCGGCAGCAGCGTAGTCGCCAGTATCAGCGGCAACCACAACACCGCGTGCACCCAGAATGGCGGCTGATATTTCACTTCCACGATCAGCGCGGCAGCCACCACGATGGCCCCCGCAATCATGATCATGAAGATTGCCGGACCGTCGCCGGAGTCCATGAACGAATAGTCGAGCCCGCAGGTCTCGCAGCTCGGCCGCAAGGTGAGGAAGCCCGAATAGATCCTGCCCTTGCCGCAGCGCGGGCATTTGCAGGCGATGCCGCGCAACGCGCTTTCGGTGAGGGTGGGCGGTGTGTCGTTCATGGCTTTCTTCCACCAAAGCAAAAGGGCGGCCCTGCGGCCGCCCTTCCTAGCACAATCCGTGCGCCTAGTGTCCGCCGGCGACTGCGGCGCCGCGACCCCACACATAGATGCAGACGAACAGGAACAGCCAGACCACGTCGACGAAATGCCAGTACCAGGCGGCGAATTCGAAGCCGAGGTGCTGCTTCGGCGTGAAATGACCGGCATAGGCGCGGATCAGGCAGACCAGCAGGAAGACGGTGCCGACCAGCACATGGAAACCGTGGAACCCGGTCGCCATGAAGAAGGTCGCGCCGTAGATATTGCCGGAGAAGTGGAACGAGGCATGCGCGTACTCGTAGGCCTGCACGCAGGTAAAGAGTGCGCCGAGCACGACGGTGAGAATGAGGCCATACTTCAGGCCCTGGCGGTCGTTCGCCAGCAGCGCGTGGTGCGCCCAGGTGACGGTCGTGCCGGACGTCAACAGCAGCAGTGTATTGAGCAGCGGCAGATGCCAGGGGTCGAAGGTCTCGATCCCCTTCGGCGGCCAGGTGCCGGGCACCGTACAGGCGCCGGCGGCGGTGCCAGCGCCGCAACCGAAGACGGCATCGCGCGTGGCCTGAATGGCATCGGCCGGGAACAGCGCTGAATTGAAGAAGGCCCAGAACCAGGCGACGAAGAACATCACTTCGGAGGCGATGAACAGGATCATGCCGTAGCGGTGGCTGATCTGCACCACGCGGGTGTGGTCGCCCTTGTGCTCGGCCTCCTTGATCACATCGGCCCACCAGCTTGCCATGGTGTAGAGCACGCCCACCGTGCCGACACCGAACACGATCGGCGCGGCCGCGAACATGTGATGCATCCAGGCGATCGCCCCGACCGCCATGATGAAGGCCGAAACGGACCCTACGACCGGCCACGGGCTCGGATCGACCAGGTGGTAGTCGTGGTGCTTGGCATGCGTCGCCATTGCAGTCTCCCCATTAGTGCCGGTGCACCGGCACGTATCAGCATTCAAATCGTTACAGGTTGCCCTTCTGGCGCCGGCCGATCTCGCTCGCCGCAACCGGCTTTGGCGAAGGATCGCGAACGGGATAGAAGGTATAGGACAGCGTGATGGTGTTGAGCCCGTCGTTCTCGGGGTCCGAGGCCAGCGCCGGGTCGACGTAGAACACGACCGGCATCTCGCGCTTCTCGCCCGGCGCCATGACCTGTTCGGTGAAGCAGAAGCAGTTGATCTTCTGGAAGTAGGCTCCGACCGTCAGCGGCGCGACGTTGTAGGCCGCCTGACCCGCCGTGGTGCGGGCCGACTGGTTGATGACGGTGTAGAAGACAGTCGTAACCTGCCCGATCGGAATCTCGATCTCGGTCTGCTCCGGCTCGAACTTCCATGGCAGTCCGGGGCCGACATTGGCGTCGAAACGCACCGCGATCTTGCGCGCCAGCGGACCGGAAGACGGCATCGAGGTCGCAACCTGCGTGGTGCCGTTGAAGCCGGTCACGCGGCAAAACCAGTTGTAGAAAGGCACCGCGGCATAGGAAGCGCCGACCATCAGCACGGCAACGAAGCCGGCGATCGACGCCACCAGTGCGTCGCGGCCGAGGCGCGGCTTGCGGGAGGGGTGCCGGGTCACTTCGCTTGCCATCTCACTCACACCGGCCGATGCAGAACGGTCGGCCCCTTGACCATGGTGACGGCGAAGAACAACAGGACGAGTACGCCGAGCGCGAGCGCAATTGCAATCGACCGGTGGCGACGGCTGCGCAGCTGCGCCTCGGTGAGCACGATGCCTTCGTTGTCGCGTTGCTCGGCCATGCTGCTTCCATGCGCCCCCTACCGAAACAAAGGTGCAATGGCGCGGAACACGACCTCGCCCAGGAGGACTGCAAACAGCGCGAACAGATAAAGGATGGAGAAAGCAAACAGCCGTCGCGTGGCTCGCGAGGCGGCGACACCCTCGCGCACACGGTAGACGTCGAACGAAAGCCACAGCATGCCCGCGCCTGCGACCAGCGCGGTCACGCCATAAACCGCGCTGAAATAGCCGAGCGGCCAGGGCGCCAGCGCCACCGGGACCAGCACGAGGGTGTAGAGCAGTATCTGCAGGCGGGTGGCGTCGGGACCAGCGACGACGGGCAGCATCGGCACGCCTGCGCGGGCATAGTCGTCGCTGCGGAACAGCGCCAGCGCCCAGAAATGCGGCGGTGTCCAGAAGAAGATGATGGCGAACAGCAGCGCCGACTCGACCGAGACCGAACCGGTCGCGGCCGCCCAGGCCACCACCGGCGGCAACGCGCCGGCCGCACCGCCGATCACGATGTTCTGCGCGGTCCGGCGCTTCAACCCCATCGTGTAGATGACGACGTAGAAGAAAATGGTGAAGGCGAGCAGGCCGCCGGCAATCCAGTTGACGAGGATGCCGAGCGTCATCACTGAGAAGAAGGCTAGCGTCAGCCCGAAGGCAGTCGCCTCCTCCCGGGTAACACGGCCGCGCGGGATCGGCCGGTTGGCCGTGCGCGTCATCCTGGCGTCGATGTCGGCTTCATAGGCCATGTTGAGCGCGCCCGAAGCTCCGGCGCCGACTGCGATGCAGAGGATCGAGGCAAACGACAGCACGGGATGCAGCGGAACGGGCGCAATCATCAGTCCGACCAGCGCGGTAAACACCACGAGCGACATCACGCGCGGCTTCAACAGCGCGAGATAGTCGCCAACCTCCGCCTCGGAAATCCGAGGGCCGAGTTCAATGGCGTTGTGATCCACGACGGACAAGGGGGCACTCTCTATCTATAAAGCCGCAGCGCGCCCCGCAGGCGCGCTGCGCAACCGGTTTACTGCACCTTCGGCAGCGTTTCGAACTGGTGGAAGGGCGGCGGCGAGGACAGCGTCCATTCCAGCGTGGTCGCGCCAGCTCCCCACGGATTGTCACCAGCGACCCGCTTCTTCTGGAACGCCTCGATCACGCAATACAGGAAGATCAGCAGACCGAAGCCGGAGATATAGGAGCCGACCGACGACACGAAGTTCCAGCCCGCGAACGCGTCCGGATAGTCGACATAGCGGCGCGGCATGCCGGACAGTCCGAGGAAGTGCTGCGGGAAGAACACCAGATTGACGCCGATGAAGGTGAACCAGAAGTGCGCCTTGCCGAGCGTCTCGTTGTACATGTAGCCGAACATCTTCGGGAACCAGTAGTACCAGGCCGCGAAGATGCCGAAGGTGGCGCCGAGCGACATCGTGTAGTGGAAGTGCGCCACCACATAGTAGGTTTCATGCAGCGCGCGGTCGACGCCGGCGTTCGACAGCACTACGCCGGTCACGCCACCGACCGTGAACAGGAAGATGAAGCCGATCGCCCAGATCATCGGTGTACGGAATTCGATCGAGCCGCCCCACATCGTGGCGATCCAGGAGAAGATCTTCACGCCGGTCGGCACCGCGATCACCATGGTGGCGGCGAGGAAATAGGCCTGCGTCGCCGAGTTCATGCCGACGGTGTACATGTGGTGCGCCCACACCACGAAGCCGATGGCGCCGATCGCGACCATGGCGTAGGCCATGCCGAGGTAGCCGAACACCGGCTTGCGCGAGAAGGTGGAGACGATCTGGCTGACCACGCCGAAGCCGGGCAGAATCAGGATGTACACTTCGGGGTGACCGAAGAACCAGAACAGGTGCTGGAACAACACCGGATCGCCGCCGCCGTCAGGGGCAAAGAAGGTGGTGCCGAAATTGCGGTCGGTGAGCATCATGGTGATGGCGCCCGCCAGCACCGGCAGCGACAGCAGCAGCAGGAACACCGTCACCAGGATCGACCACACGAACAGCGGCATCTTGTGCAGGGTCATGCCCGGCGCGCGCATGTTGAAGATGGTCGTGATGAAGTTGATGGCGCCGAGGATCGACGAGGCGCCGGCGATGTGCAGCGACAGGATCGCGAAGTCGACCGCCGGGCCGGGGTGGCCGGAGGTGGAGAGCGGCGCATACATGGTCCAGCCGCCGCCGACGCCGGGCGAACCCGGCTCGCCCTCGACGAACATCGAGATGACAAGCAGCGTGAACGAGGCCGGCAGCAGCCAGAACGAGATGTTGTTCATCCGCGGGAACGCCATGTCCGGCGCGCCGATCATGAGCGGAACGAACCAGTTGCCAAAGCCGCCGATCATCGCCGGCATGACCATGAAGAAGATCATGATCAGGCCATGCGCGGTTGTGAACACGTTGAACGCGTGCGCTTCGTGGAAAATCTGCATGCCGGGATGCATCAGTTCCGCGCGCATCGCGATCGACAGCGCGCCGCCGACCACGCCCGCCATCATCGCAAACACCAGGTACATCGTGCCGATGTCCTTGTGGTTGGTCGAATAGACGAAGCGGCGCCAACCGGTCGGATGACCGTGCGCGTGATCGTCATGAGCGG
>JAHCKB010000250.1 GCA_026125985.1 Bradyrhizobium sp. | reverse complement strand
CGTCGGTGCGCTCGCCGGGCTCGGACTTCTTGACCTCGGTGACGGCCTTCTGCGTCACCTCGACGAGTTCGTTGTCGGTATCGTCGGCGTCGTCCTTGTCCTCTTCCTCGCCCTCGTCATCGGCCTCGGTGACGTTGATGCCCATGTCCGAGAGCATCGACATGATGTCCTCGATCTGTTCGGGCGAGGTAGAATCCGAAGGCAGCACTTCGTTGAGCTGATCGAAGGTCACGAAGCCGCGCTTCTTGGCCTGCTTGATCATCTTCTTGACGGCGGCGTCCGACAGGTCGAGCAAGGGCGACGGGGCGTCGGCGGCATCCTTCTCGGGGGCGTCCGCTGCCTTGTCGTCTTTTTCCTTGTCCTTTACCTGCAGCGTCTTTGCCTTCGTGGCCATTCATTGCTCCCGAAACGCGCTGTGAGCCCGATGCGTCCAGCGCACCCGTCACCGACCAACACCAGAGCGAGACATTTCGTCCCCCTCTAACCTATGCGCATGAGTCACACGAAAACCGGTACCGCCGTTTCCGCAGAACATGCTCAGACGCGCAAAAGGGCGGCGCAGATATCGCCACCCCGGATCACGTCCGCTTTTCCCGATGCACCCATAAGGTGCGGCTGTTAAGTTTCGCTTAACCCTGTTTGTGCAGCCAAACCATGGGTTTGGCGAGTCTTTTAATGGAGCCGGCCGCTGCCGTCCCACATAATTTTCCGGAACCCTTGGGGGTTCTAGACACTGCGCTGGAACCGGCCCGAAAGCTCGCCAAAACCCTCGATCAGGGCTTCGGTGCCGTCCGCTTCCGCCATCCGCGCCTGGATATCCTTCAGCCAGGCCAGATTGGCTTCGCTGGGCTCTTCGGCCAAAGCCTGCTCAGCGTCCTTCATTTCCCTAAGTAGGGCGTGGGTTTTCTGATGCAAGGCAACGAGTTGACGCCACGTGGAAAGTACGTCCTCCCGCGCCGCGCCGGCCTTGGCCCCCCAGACCGCCGCGGTCGTGATCGCTCGCTCAACCCGTTGAAGAATAGGGGTTAATCCGCGCATTTCGAGATCGGCGCGGATTTTTTCGGCCTGTTCGTCGGGTTCGGGCGAATGGTGATGGTCCATGGCGAAGGCCGCCATGATGCCGGCCCGGAGCTTGATCGCCTCGGGATGGGCGAATTCCAGCGCCGCCACCTCTTCCAGATGGTCGTGCAGCAGCCAGGGGTGATTGACCAACGTCAGCAGGATCAGCGCCTCGCGACGGGAGATCGCCGAGCGCTGGCCGCGCATGATCGGGCTCGCTCCGAGCTGGGGGCTCGCCGCCTGGTAGGGGCCGGGCGCCAGCGTGGGGACGCCTCCCCCCGGCCCGCCCCGGGGCGGAAACCGGCCGCGCATGACATTGCCGCGGGGCGCCGGACGGCGGGGTGATTCGGCCCCGCCGCGGCCGGTGAACGGGCCCCGCGCATAGCCGCCGCGTCCGCCTTCGGGCGCGAAGGCGCGTTGCAGGCGCGCCAGCAGATCGTCGCGATAGTAGCGGCGCACGACCTCGTCGCGGATGGCATTGGCGAGCTCGCGGACGCGCGCCTCCAGAGCGGCACGGCGCTCGGGCGTGGCGAAGCTGCCGCCCTCGATCTCGCGCGACCAGATCATGTCGGCGAGCGGACGCGCGGCCGACAGCACGTCCTCGACCGCGCCGCGCCCGCCGGAGCGCACGAGATCGTCCGGGTCCTGCCCTTCCGGCAACAGCGCAAAGCGCAGGCTTTTTCCGGGCTTGAGATGCGGCAGCGCGAGGTCGGCGGCGCGATAGGCCGCCTTCTGTCCGGCGCGGTCGCCGTCGAAGCAGAGGATCGGCTCGTCGGCGATGCGCCAGAGCAATGCGAGCTGGTTTTCGGTCAGCGCCGTGCCGAGCGGGGCGACGGCGGCGGGAAAGCCGGCCGACACCAGCGCGATCACGTCGACATAGCCCTCGACCACGACAAGCGCCGCGCCGTTATGCGCAGCCTGGCGGGCCGGCGCGTGGTTGTAGAGGTTGTCGCCCTTGTGAAAGAGCGGCGTCTCCGGGGAATTGAGGTATTTCGGTTGCGCGTCCTTTTCCAGCGCGCGCCCGCCGAAGGCAATCACCCGGCCGCGCAGATCGGTAATCGGAAACACCACGCGGTCGCGGAAACGATCATAGGGCACGGGGATGTCGTCGCCCGCAATCAAAAGCCCCGCCTCCACCATGTCGCCGACGGGAATGCCCTGCGCGCCGAGATACTCCTTCAGCGCAAAGCGCTCGGCCGGCGCATAGCCCAGACGAAACTGCAACTGCGTGGCGGGCGACAGGGCGCGGTCGGCGAGATAGCCGCGCGCCCTGGCGCCATTGCGGGAGGCGAGCGTGTCCTGAAAGAACTTCGCCGCGAGCTCCATGACGTCATGCAGCGTCTTGCGCCGCTGCTCGTGCCGCGCCGCTTCCGGGTTAGCCGCCGGCAGCGCCATCCCCGCCATCGAGGCCAGACGTTCGACCGCTTCGGGAAACGAGACGCCCTCGGTCTCCATCACGAAGTCGAAGATGTTGCCGTGCTTGCCGGAGGAGAAGTCGTGATAAAATCCCTTCTGGTCGTTGACGGTGAAGGACGGCGTCTTCTCCTGCTGGAACGGCGACAGCCCCTTCCACTCCTTGCCCGCCTTCTTCAGCCGCACGCGCTTGCTCACGACTTCCGACACCGGAAGCCGGGCGCGAATTTCCTCGAGGAATTGCGGCGTGAAGCGCATGGGCGGAGTGTGCGTGAGTCCCGGGCCGTTACCAACCGACCATCGATATAGGGTGGCCTGCGGAAAATACCGACGGCGTCCCGATTCTCCCAGCTATTCACAGGCCCGCCATGCCGCGGTGAGGCGCGGCTGGCGCTTGAACCGGGCCGGGTTCCGCGCTTCGATGACCCCCATGTTCACGACTTTTCGTGGCGGTCAGAGCGGGGCGTGGCGGATCACGCTGAATTCCGCCGTCAGGGGCGAGGGGCTGGCGGCGATGCCGGCGCTTGCGATCACGCAAGGCCCGTCGATCGCGCTGCCGCTGGTGGCCTCGGCGACGTCCTGGCGGCTGGCGGGCGTGACTTCCCATGTCCGCTATGTCGAGAAAGCCGAGGCGGAGCAGCTTGCCGAAAAGCAGGCGCCGCTCGGGCGAAGGCAGGCGACCTATGCGGCGCTGATCCCGATCCGCAAATCGGCGGCCTGGTGGGCGCTGAGCCAGGACGAACGGCGCGAGATCCTGGAGGCGAAGTCGCATCACATCTCGGCCAGCCTGAAATTCCTGCCGCAGGTGGCGCGCCAGCTTTATCACTGCCGCGACCTCGGCGAGCCCTTCGATTTCATCACCTGGTTCGAATATGCGCCGGAGCATGCGACGATGTTCGAGGAACTGGTCGCCATGCTGCGCGCGACCGAGGAATGGACGTTCGTCGAGCGCGAGGTGGATCTGCGGCTGAAGCTCGTGGAGTAGCGTTCTCGTCTCCCTCCCCGTCATGGCCGGGCTTGTCCCGGCCATCCACGTCTTGGCGAGGCTTCCAAGGAAGGCGTGGATGCCCGGGACCAGCCCGGGCATGACGAGCGCCTTTCGTGTCGCCTATTGCTCCATGAATTTTCCCGAGGCGATGCGCGGCAGCTTTTCCACCGGCCAGTTGTAGACGTAGGTCCAGGCATCGGCCCCCGAGCCGTCGTCGAGGGTCACGCGCATCATCTGCCGCATATATTCGGTCGGCTGCGGGAAGCCTTCGCCGCAAGCCTCATACATGTCGAACTCGCGCAGCATCTCGTCGCGGGCGTGCAGGCGATAGAGCTCGCCATGCACGACATCGGCTGGATCGTCCGACAGCACGAGGCCCGGATAGTGCTTGACCAGATAGAGCCGGCCGCCGCAGCGCGCCTCCCCGAGGAAATCCGCATTGGCCGAGAGCAGCCGCGCCATCGGATGGTCGAAGCCGCGCATCAGCGTGCCGTAGACGAAGAGACGGTCGGAGATCATGCGGTCTCCCGCATGGCTTCGACCGCGGCCGCGCCGTCCACATCGCCGACCGAAACCACCCTGATATCGACCTGCATGCCGAGAAAGGCATCGGCCGGGCCGAGATAGACGCCATGCAGCGGGATCGCCTGGCGAGGATCGCGCGCCACTGCCACGCGTACGAGATCGCGGCTGCCAACGATGCCGTTGGTGGGATCGAACTCGATCCAGCCGGCGCTCGGCAGGTACACCTGCACCCAGGCATGCGTGTTGCCGCCACCGACATAGCCATGCGCGCTGTCGCCGGGCACGAAGATGTAGCCGGAGACGAAACGCGCGGCGATGCCGAGCCGGCGCAGCGCCTCGATCATCAGGAGCGCGAAGTCGCGGCAGGTGCCGGAGCCGAACTGCAGCGTGTCGAGCGGGTGCTGCGTGCCCTGCTCGTGCCGTTTGCGATAGCTGAACGCCTCGCGGATGCCGTGCGTCATGCCGCTGAGAATCTTGAACGTCGGCGTCGGCGCCTCCGCATCGAGGAATTGCCGCGCCCAGGCCGAGAGCTCGCCGCGGGGATCGCCATATTGCGGCGTCACGAACTGCACGAGATCGGGATATTCCTCGTCGTCATAGAGAAACGGATAGAAGAAAGCGGGATCGTCTGCTGTCAGCGCGAACTCTTCTTCCGGATTGTGATCGACGGTTGCGGTCGAGGTGAAGACCAGCCGGTCCGCGCGCTCATCGAAGGTCGCGATCGCCACCGAGTTGCCGAACACGTCGTGAATCCAGCGCAGCCGCATCGGCTTCGGCTCGATCTCGAGCCGCGTGGAAAGCACATGCAGATCGTGGCCAGGCCGCGGCCGCAGCATGATCCGGTGCTCGCCGAACGCCACGGGACGGGCGTAGCGATATTCGGTCTTGTGGTTGATCGTCAGGATCGGCATCGTCGCAATCTTCGTGATTTTGGCGCCGCTAATCTATAGGTAAGGCTACTCATTTCCAGACCGGTCTGCCGATTCGATAGGCAGCAATTGAGGAAAAACCGCTTTGATGAACGACGCCGGCGCCCCACCACTACTTCTGACGCGGGACGAAGTTCCGCCGGTGCATGAGTATAATGCGGGCGGCGAATCGCCGTTTCTGCTCACCTGCGATCACTATGGCCGGATCATCCCGCGCGCGCTCGGCGATCTCGGCGTGACGGAGGCTGAACTCACCCGCCACATCGCCTGGGACATCGGCATTGCCGGCGTCGGGGAGCGGCTCTCGGACCATCTGGGCGCGCATCTGGTCGCGCAGCGCTATTCGCGGCTGGTGATCGACTGCAACCGCCCGCCCGGCGTCGCAAGCTCGATTCCGCTGATCAGCGAGGCCACCGTCGTTCCCGGCAATGATGGGCTCACCGCAGAAGCAAGGGAAGTTCGCCGCCACGAAATCTTCGACCCCTATCATCGCCGCATCACCGAGATCATCGACGCGCGACTGCATCGCCAGCAGCCGACCGTGCTGGTGGCGCTGCACAGCTTCACACCCGTCTATGCCGGCATCCCGCGCCCCTGGCATATCGGCACGCTCTATCACCGCGACCACATGCTACCGGCATTGCTGCTGCAACACCTGCGCGCCGAGGGCGACCTCATTGTCGGCGACAACGAGCCTTACGCGGTGAGCGACCAGACCGACTACACGATCCCCGTGCACGGCGAGATGCGCGGACTGATCAACACCGGCATCGAGATCCGCCAGGACCTGATCGGCGACCAGTCTGGCCAGCACCAATGGGCGGACCGGCTGGCGCGCATCTTCAAGGAGATCGAGGAGACGCTGCGGCTGGAAATGGTGATCTAGCGGTCTAGATCAACGCGCCTCGGCAACTACGACCTCAACGTCGGAGATCGAGGCAACACCGATTCTTCCGGCGATGATCTCGGCGATACGCTGCAACGCGGGCTCGAGCAGATCGGGATCAATCAGGCTGACGATCGCGACCATCTGACTGGCATTGCCGATTTCGCCGCTCTCCGACCATGCCGTGCCGGCACCGCGGCCGCCCGAAATGTCCATCAGGGAATAGCCGGGCAGGCCGAGTTCATCCATCGTGGCCAGCAGGCGGCGCAGCAGCGGTAATTCGACGAATATCTCGATCCGCTTCCTCGGTACTGTTTGCATTTTTCCTCCTTCACGACGCGATCGCGGATGCCACAGCGATGTAGAGCGGAATGCCGAGCGTCAGATTGAACGGGAATGTCAGACCCAGCGAAAGCGTCAGCGACAGCGCTGCATTTGCCTCCGGCAGGGCGAGCCGCATCGCCGCAGGTACGGCTATGTAAGATGCGGATGCGGCAAGCGTCATGAGAACCGCGGCGCTGCCGGGCGATAATCCCAGCGCTATCGCCATGCCCGCCGCCAGTCCCGCACCGATCAGCGGCATCAGCGCAGCGAAGCCAATGATCGGCAGCGAAAGCAGCCGCCAGCCCTGCAGCAGCCCTCGCCCTGCGATCAGGCCCATGTCGAGCAGGAAGATGCAGAGCAGGCCAGCAAACGAATCCATGATGAAGGGCTTCAACATGGCAAGGCCGCGCTCGCCGGTGATGCCGCCGATCACGAAGGAGCCCAGCAGTACGACGATCGAGCCATTGAAGGCGATTTCACGCAGAAGACCACCAGAAGGCCGCGCCTGCCCGCTTCTTGCGATCAGAAGGGCGGAGAAGATCGCGGGCGTCTCCATCGCAGCCGCCACAGCCACCATGTAGCCGTCAAAGCCGACACCAAGCTGGGTGAGGCTGCTCGTGATCGCCACGAGCGTCACCGCCGAGATCGATCCGTAATGTGCAGCGATGGAGGCCGCATCAACCCGACTCAATCGCGATATGACGCGGAGCAGCGCATAGGCCACGAAGGGGATAAGGAAGGACAAGATGATGCCGCCGGCGAGGGCCGCCAGCAGTTCGGGTTTCAGGCCCTGGTGAGCGACCTCGGCACCGCCGCGATAGCCGATCGACATCAGCAGATAGAGCGCGAGCAATTGCGCGACGGAGCGCGGCACCGAGAGGTCGGACCGGGCGAAGGAGGCGAGTACG
>JAHCKB010000025.1 GCA_026125985.1 Bradyrhizobium sp. | reverse complement strand
TGATGTCCGGACGTTCCGAGAGAAGGCGGTTGACGGTCGCGACGGGCACATGACCGCTCACCACATAATCGTCGATGAAGGTGAGGTGGCAGCCCTGGAAATCGTCCGGAATGCCGGCTTCGCGGCTCATGGCGACGAGCTCGTGGGTCGGTTTCACGGTCACGGTGAATCCGTTCTCACGCAGATAGTCGGCATAGCTCTCGCAGCAGCCGCATTGCGGGTTCTTGTAGAGAGTGGCCTTGGGTAGTGCTGTCGGCGGATCCCCGGCGTGTGCCGTGGCGATGCCGGCGAACGTCAGGGCGATAATGCAAAGTATGCGGCGCATGGCTGGTCTCCTCTTGCGGGTTGGTCGGTTCGTCGATCGGTCGGACATTCCTCGTCACCGCCTCGCAGCGGCTTCGATTCGCAACACGCCCATCAGCCCCGCGGCCTGATGATCGGTGACATGGCAATGCAGCATCCAGTCGCCCGGATTGTCGGCGACAAACGCCACGTCGACGGTCTCCTTCGGGGCCACGAGCACGGTGTCGGCCCACTGGTTATGCGGAACCGGCGCGCCATTGCGGCTGAGAATGCGGAAGCTGTGGCCGTGCAGATGCATGGGGTGCAGCCACGCCGTGTCATTGCGCAGCCTCAGCACGTAGCTGCGGCCGAGCTCGAGCGTCGTCACCGGCGCCATGCCGGCATGGCCATCGCCGGTCATCGACACCCCGTTGATCGCCCAGACCGCGCTGCCCATGCCGCGCATGCCGCCCATCATGCCGCCCTGCAACACCAGTTCGCGGCGATCGGCGGTGGCGAGATCGGGCTCGGGCAGGGGATTGCGCGGCAGGCGGAGCGGCGCCCCGTCGGGATGCGGCCGCACCGGCGCCTCCCTGGCGTAGGCGAGATGGAGCAGTACGTACTCGAGATCGTCGTCGTAGTCGTCGGTCACCGCGTAGCGCCGGCCGGGATCGCCCTGCATGTCGAGCACGACGTCGATCCGCATCGCCGGCGCGAGCAGCAGGCGGCCGCTCGCCGGCTCGTGCGGATCGCACGGCTGGCCGTCGATCGCCACGACGACGGGACGGTGCGCCTCGAAGCGCAACGCCATGATGCGTGCGAGCGCGGTATTGAGGAGGCGCAGGCGGATGCGCTCACCGGCGCGCACCGGTTCGTCCGGCGGCACGACGCCGTTCACCGTGACGGTGTTGCCGATGCGACCCGACATCGCCGCCTCCATGCGGTTGCCGAAGCCGGCGGCGATCTGCCCGTCGGGCTTGAGCCGCCAATCCATGATCGTCCACAAGCGCTCGCGGTCGACCGGCACCGGCGAACGCTCCTCGACGATCAAGGCGCCGGCCAAGCCACGGCCGAGTTGCTGCAGGCTGTTGGCATGCGGGTGGTACCAGAAGGTGCCGGCGTCGGGCGGCGTGAACTCGTAGAGGAATTTCTCGCCCGGCCGGATCGGCGGCTGCGAGATGCCGGGGACGCCGTCCATGGCGATGGGCAGCCGGATGCCGTGCCAATGGACCGTGGTATCCTGATCGAGCCTGTTTTCGACGACGATCGAGACGGGTTCACCCTGTCGCACGCGCAGCGTCGGCCCCGGCACGCTGGCACCGTAGGCCAGCACTGCGGTCGCGGGCTGGCCAGGGCCGGTCAGCGGAACCTGTGCGGGGCGCGCGACGAGGGTGTAGCTCTGGCCAGCCCGGGCCGGCCGCGGACAGGCGACGCCCGGCAGAGCAAACCCGGCGCCCGACAAGAGCATTGTCCGGCGCGACAGCAGTCCGACACGATCGGTACCCACGGCTCGATCCCTCCGCAATGGCGATGGACGGCGCACGCCCCTGCGGGCGCGTGGCCTCATCCCTGGTCAGCCGGGAACGGCGACCAGGGTCGCGTTAGCCGAGAGCGCTGGGTCTGGGAGGGTAGGGATCGAGCGTGGGGAGCCAGTCGACAAGCGACGGCTGCACGAATGCCGGCACGTCGGCGCCGCGGATCCGGAGTGCAACGAACTCTTGCGACGGCACGGCGACGATCTGAGCCGCGCAGATTGCCGAGCTGCAACCCGACGCCTTCATGCCGGAAGAACCGCCGCCACAGTCGGGGCACTTGCCTTCATGGGCAACGCCCATGCCGGACGCCATGGCCATTCGAGCTGCCATGTCGGAAGCCTGAACGGTGGCCGCGCTCATGCTCACGGCGAACACCAGCCCCAGAAGCGGGGTGAGGATCCGTCGCAGCCATGGACGCTTCATGCCAGACAGATTGGCCGAACATTCCCGGACCGCAAGCGGTATTCGGTCACAGCTATGTGATTTACTGACGCAACGTTTGGGGCAACGTCAATCGACATATTCGAGGTTCGCGCCAGGGCTGGGGGCTGAGCAAGTCGACCAAGTGGCGTCGATTGCTATCAACGATGATGCGATCGCGCATTGGAGTTCGACGTGTACGAAACTGCGGTCTTATGTAGCTGTCTCACCCGCCCGATGTTCGACGCCGGTGCAAACGTTTTTGGCCTGTGACGGGTCATTTTCTTCATGCCAAAGGCGTGAATTGCGGCTCGCAGCGTTGCCTTGCCGCGAAGACCTGGAGTTGGATGGCGCAACCGAAGCAGACTTTCCAATTCCAACAACCTCATTGTGAATGTATATCGGGCCCGATCTCTCCAAGAAGCTCGTTCAGAAGGTCCACCAAGGGACGAACGGAGCACATGGCTGGTCTCCTGAATGTCGCGCTCGTCAGGAGACGCCTTTCCATCTTCGTCTTCACACGACATATCTGTCCCATGAACCGTAATGTTCTTTGGATCGATGTCCGCGCGGGAAGGAGAGAGCTATGATGGCAGCGCCGGCCACGACGTCGTTCCAGGCGGCGCCTGTTGTGCCGCCAGAGAGCAACCACGGCGCCGCGATCAACCACATTCCAAACAGCAGGTCGAGGAATCGCAGCGGCCGCGCCACCTCGGCCATGGAACATATCGCAACCGTGGCGATCAGCGCACCGACAAGGTGATCGTTGTCCGCAACAGCTCCTTCACTGCCGAAAGTCAGACGTGAAAACATGAGCCAAACGCCAATGGCGCAGCTTGCGAGCAGGGTCCAGGGAACCGTGACTCCGCGGATGGCCGCGGTGGACTTGGCGGCAATCGGTCCCGAAAAGCCCGGATCATTCTTATCCGCGCTGCCGCTTGGCTCTGGCCCGCCTCGAAAAAACGTTCGCCAGAACGGGCGGCCCGCCCGGACGCTGCGCAGCATGTACTGGCCCATCGCCACGACCTCGTCGAGCGTCAACGGGATCATTATCAGCATGGCCAGCGCCGCGATCAGGCACAATGTGCAATAGGTGCCGATCACGATCGGCTGGATGATGATGAAAAAGATCGAAATGCCGCCGAGTGGGACGACGAGGATGAAGAAGAAGGCAACCATCCACGGCATCGTTCGCCAACGCTTGGCGCTGCCCATGGCGCCCATCAACACCTCGATCATGTAGGCCGCGGCGCCGAGGCCGGCATCCGGGACAGGCCAGGCTCGAGAGACGTCCGAGGTGATGATGAACTCCGTTCCGTTCTTGCCGCTGGCACCCGCGAAAAACGGCTCCCAAACAGCGTTCACCTGTCCCATTTGGTAGGCGGTGAGGTGGCGCGAGATGAGGAAGCCGAAAAAGCCGAGCGCAATGATCGGCAGGCGCTGCAACCAGGACGAGGGCGAGTAGGTCCAGCCCGGAGGGACCGTGCTCTCGTCCATCATCCCTTCGTGGCTCATGCCCGGCATCATCGGCACGAGCACCGAGAAGGCGATCGCCAAGGAGCCAACGAGCATGTCGTTCATCGTGGCAGCCGCACTCGGAGTCCAGAAGAACAGCGGAGCGAACAACAGCCAGAGGCCGACGAAAGTCGTCCCCCATTGCGCGAACGCCAGTCGGGACGACAACGAAAGGGCGCCAAAGAGCATCAGCAGAGCGCCGGAGGCAATATCGCTCCAGCCCGTGAGGGAATTGCGCAGAGCGGGCTCCCACAGTCCACGCTCCTGTGCGATGTCGCGGACCGTTCCGGCCGCCGCCGGATCGAACAAGGCGAACTGGAGGGGGCTGGTCAGGAGCCAGGCACCGAGCGCGACGACCAGAAAATGCACCCAAAGCGTCTGTTCGCTCATCGCCGACATGTCGGCCATGTGCCCCGGCTTCATCTCGTCATGCTCTGCGGCAAACTTCAGTGCCCGCTCCTGCGCCTTCGTTCCCTCACCCGCCACCTTGGCCGCATTGAGCTTGTTGGCCCGATACCATCCGGCCGGGTCGGCCTTCAGCGCGTCGATCATCCGGGGCAATGTCTCGCGCAAGGAATGCCGCGGCTCCCAACCCAGGAGCTTGCGGGCACGCGTGGTGTCGCCGGCATAGTGGTCGTCGGCGATGTCGACCATCCAGGGACGGACGAAAGCATCTTCGCCCAGCACTTCCTGCTGAACCCACGCGCCGGCTTTGGCGACGGATTTCGGCACTTCACGCGTTTCCCAGTCGGCACCACGGACTAGGCGACCGATTTCGCTTTGCAATTCACCGTAACCAATTGCTTCCGACTCCCCGAGGATCAGCGCCAGCTCGGGAGGAAGTTCCTTACGTCTCTCTATCAGTCGCGACACCGCCTCGGCGAAATCTTCCAGATGGAGGAATGATTGACCAGTGCGCAAGTCGCCCGGATAGGCATGCCCGATCGGATCGCCCTCGTAGATTCGTGCAATTTGATTCGCGAGGAAGGCATTGTGGCACAGATCGTCGTACACGCCGGCCGGGCGGAGGTAGACGACCGGGATCGCCCCGCGCTGTTCGTGGATGATCTTCTCGGCTTCAACCTTGGACGCACGGTAAGGACGGTCCGACTCGAGCGGCCGATCCTCGCTAATCACCTCCCCCGGCCGGCCTGCCTTGTGAACCAGCATCGAACTCGCGTAGACGAACTGTTCGACCTCGAACGATTGGAGGCCGTGCAGGAGCTTTTCTGTTCCTCGAACGGTGATTTGCTCGTAGAGCGGGTTGGGCTCACCGGTAAGATCGAAGTAAGCCGCCAGATGAATCACGGCGGCGATGCGGCTTCCATAGGCCGTCCGCACCCGGTGCAGGCCCGCCCCGATGGCTTCTTCCGATGTAAGATCGATGCAGACACACTCTACGACCGGAGATGGTTGGTGCGTTGGCGCTTTGTCCAGGCCGATAAGGGCAAATCGGCTGGCAAGCTTGTCGATTAGAGCTGAGCCGATGAAACCGGTGCTGCCTGTTATGATGACCGTGTGGCTGCGATCAGTCATCGAATTCGCCCTTGATTGCCTCGGCGAGATAACAGGCGATCCGCGAAAAGGCTGCGTACCCTGCCTGTCGTCAGATATTGCGTCTCGGATTATCAGCGTCACGCGAAGATGGCAAAGGACGTGTCGGAACAACGAAAAAATCGCCGGGAACGGACATCAAGACTTCGCGTTAAGTTGCGGTGGGGGCACTCGGGCGCAAGAGGGGGCGCTGCTACACCATGACTGTGAACGACGCCGTCCGGGGCGGCTGAATCCAGCTGGAATCAAGAGGAAGTGATGATGGGTCAGATGATGGATGGAGGCTCAATGATGTGGGGCATGGGATTGGGCGGATTGCTTGTCCTTGTTCTCGTCATTCTTGGGATCGCAGCCTTTGCGAAGTATCTTTTCTTCGACAAGCGGAGATAGCTCGGATTTGTGAGCCAGTAGACTATCGGAGAGAGGTTTGGCGTCGATCAAGATGGTCGTCTACCCAGATTTACGCACTCAGGCCAAGTCCTACCGTCGTCGCAACTGCGAGCGCTTGGGACAGCTCAGTGGAATTTCCGCCTTGACTCTGGAGTCGCCTCCAACCGCTACGCTCGCATTGCCGTTACAACGGAGGAACCCATGGCCAAGCGGAAGATCGAGATTTTCAGCGCCGGCTGCGACGTTTGCCAGGACGCGATCGACCAGGTGACCGCCGCCGCCTGTCCATCGTGCGACGTGAGCGTCGTGCCGATGACCGACATCAAGCAGGCCGCACGCGCCAAGGCACTGGGCGTGCGGTCGCTGCCGGCCGTCGTCATCGACGGCAAGCTGGTGAGCTGTTGCTCAGGCCGCGGCATCGACCTCGCGATCCTGCGCAGCGCAGGCCTCGGCCGTGCCGGCTGAACGCCGACAAGCCGGGTCTTGACCCTGGAGCCGGCTCCAGGGTGTAGGATGTATGCCGAAACCGGAGGAGCCCATGCTCACCATCGGCAAGGCCGCGGCGCAGGCCAACGTCACTCCCGACACCTTGCGTTATTACCAGCGTGAGGGACTGATCGAGCCGGCCGACAGGTCGTCGGCCGGCTACCGTCTTTACGACCGCGAGCAGATGCGTCGACTGACCTTCATTCGGCAAGCGCAGGAATGCGGCTTCACGCTCGCCGATATTCGCGCCCTTCTCGCGGTTCGCGTCCAGCCCGCCGCGTGCTGCGGCGATGTCCGCCGGGTCGCCATCGAGAAGAAGCTTCAGATCGAGGGCAAGATAAGGACGATGAAAGCCATGTCTCGGGCGCTCGACGGCCTGATTGCCGACTGCGCAAGCGAGGCCTCGCCCGTCGGGGATTGCCCGATCCTGGCCACGCTCGGCAAGACGGCTGCCGCGACATGACGTCTGCATCGCCGACAAAGCTCGAACTTTTCCACGCCCCGGGTTGCGCCGCCTGCGACACCGCGCGCGGTGCGCTCAAGGCGGCGGCACTGGAGGATGCCGCAGACCTCGTCTGGCGCGACGTCAATGTCCTCGACGAGCTCGACCATACCGTAGAACTGGGCGTGCTGACGCTGCCGGCAATCGCTATCGACGGCCAACTTGTCTTCGCGTCGTTGCCGACGCCGACGGAACTGCGTTCGGCACTGGCGCGGCGCCGGTTCGCCGGAAGCTGACATGGAAGGAGAAGCGCTGCGACAGGCCGTCGAAGCGGCGGGCCCGCTCGCCCTCGCGATCGCGCTCGTCGCGGGTCTGGCCTTCAGCTTCAACCCCGTAGCGCTTGCGGCCATTCCCGTGGCCCTCGCTTACGTGACGAAGGCGCGCCGCCCCGAACAGGCTGCCGTGTTCGGGACGGCCTTCGTGGCGGCCATGCTGGCGACGCACATCTTTCTCGGCGCCGTCGCCGGCGTTGGCGGGAGCTGGATCGAAGCCGCGATCGGCAACTGGTGGAACCTCGCGATCGGCCCACTGCTCATCGTCCTCGGTCTGATGTGGCCGGGTTGGGTGCGCATTCCCCTGCCGGCCTTCGCCCTTCGTGCCAAACGGCCGTCGGGCCCGCTGGGCGCCGTGTTGTTCGGCGCCGTCTTTTCCGTGGCGATCTGTCCGATCTGCACGCCGGCGCTTCTGGTGCTGATCGGCGTGGCGTTGGCGTCGGGGTCGCCGCTGTTCGGCGGGCTCCTGCTCCTGGCTTTCGCGGTGGGACGTGCCATTCCCGTCGCTGCCGGCACCTGGATGGTGGGGTGGGCATGGCAACGCCCGCGGCTTGCGGCGTGGCGCCGCGGCTTCGAGATCGCGGGCGGTCTCGTGCTGGTGATGTCCGGCTTCTATCTGCTCAATGCCTACTTCTTCTGGCTGCCGTCACTGGCGATCTGAGCCGCCCTCGCCGACCTGTGACACCGACGTGATTGGCGTTTGCCGGCAAGCCGCCTATGTTCCCCTCTCGATGTTCCGCTTGCGTGTCCTGATCAATCTTCTGAGCTGCCTGGCCGTTCTCGCGGCCGGCGTGCCGGCGCAGGCACGCATGACGTTGCCGGTAGCCGACGCGGGCGACGCGGGCGACGCCACCATCATTGTCGAAGCGGACTCGTGCAATGGCTGTACGAGCCGCGACGACACGCGGTGCCCGGCGGAAATGGCCGATTGCTCGATGATCTGCCTCAACGGTACGCAGATGCTCGGGACCGTCGTTTCCGTCCAGGTCGTCGTCGCGTCGATGGTGAAACCCGGCTGGATTTTTCCGCCGCGGCCCCTGCTCGGCCTCTCGCCTTCCCCTGAACCGTTCCCACCGCGAACCTGACCGTCCGACCGTCGGTTGAACGTCGCGTGTTGCCGCGCGTGCCTTTGCGCGCGGCTGTTGGAAGGGAAGTCGCATGTCCGGCATATCGGTTACCAGGCGAGGCATCGTCTGCCTCGTCGCGTCCATTGTCGCCACCGCCTGCGTCTCCGCAGGCGCCGCTCTGGCGATGGAGCACGAGCCGACGATGGGGACCACGATGTCTTTCGGCCGCGTCGTCGAAGTCGATTCCGATGCGGGTACGATCACCGTAGAGCATCTCGCCATCGGGCATCTCTACATGGAGCCCATGACCATGGCCTTCCGGGTCAGCGACCCGGCCATGCTCGTGCCGCTTACGCCCGGTCTCAAGATCCGCTTCGAGGCCGAGCGCGCACCCGGCGGCTTCGTCGTCCGCAGGATCGAGAACTCGAACCGATAACCCGAAAGCGAGGTCGCCGCCCGGCGGAGCTGTGCCCCAGCCCGGCCGTGGCGCGCGCGACCCGTGGAAGGAGCTAGTCATATGTCGAACAGTTCAGGTTCCAGACCGGGCAGCCGCCTGATGCTCGTGGCGCTCGCCGCCCTGCTGGGCATCGCCGGTGGCGCCGGCGCCGTGTTGTGGGCATGGAAGGGCAACGGATTGCTGGCACCGCTTGCGGTCACCGAAGCCGCCGCGAGCGAGGCGCCGGCCGGCGCCTGCGGCGGCGGCAAGGTCAAGTACTACCGCAATCCGATGGGCGCGCCCGACACCTCGCCGGTGCCGAAGAAAGACTCGATGAACATGGACTATATCCCGGTCTGCGAGGAGGAGCCCGGCGACGACGCGAGCACCGTCAAGGTGAGTCTCGACAAGGTGCAGCGGCTCGGCGTGCGCAGCGAGGCGGTCGAGGAGCGGGCGCTGTCGCGCACGGTGCGTGCCTTTGCCACGGTGCAGTTCGACGAGCGCCGCCAGACCGTGATCTCGCCCAAGTTCGGCGGCTGGATCGAGAAGCTCCATGTCAGCGCGACCGGCGACGTCGTGACGGCGGGCCAGCCGCTGTTCGATATCTACAGCCCCGAGCTCAACGTGCTGCAGCAGGAGTTCCTGCTGGCCAACCGCCTGCAGGGGCCGCAGGGCATCGGCGACGCCCGCTTGCGCAACATGGACTATCCCGAACGCGAGCTGGCAAAGCTGCGCCGCGGCGAACGTGCGGCCCGCACCATTTCCATCCCCGCCCCGGGACCGGGAACGGTGATCGAGAAGATGGCCGTCGAGGGCATGCGCTTCCAGCCTGGCGAGACCCTGTTCCGGATCGTCGATACCGCCACCATGTGGGTGCTGGCCGAAATCTACGAACAGGACCTCGCCTTCGTGGCGGTGGGCGACATGGCCAGCGTCGTCGTCAACACCTGGCCCGGGCGGTCCTTTCCCGGCCGGGTGACTTTCATCTATCCAACCGTCGGCAAGGACAGCCGCACGGCGCGACTCAGGATCGAGGTCGCCAACCCCGACGGGCTTCTGCGCGCCGACATGGCCGCGACCGCCGAGATCGAATCGCCGATCGCCGGCCGCTGGGTGGCGGTTCCCGACTCCGCGATCATCGACAGCGGCCGCCTGCAGGTCGTGCTGGTCGAACGCGGCGAAGGCCGCTATGAGCCGCGTCCGGTCAAGCTGGGCGCGCGCGTGCCGGGCTACGTGCAGGTGCTGGCCGGACTCGCAGCCGGCGAGAGCGTCGTCACGTCGGCAACCTTCCTGATCGACGCCGAGAGCAACATCCGGGCGGCGCTGGCGGCGTTCACGGCCGGAGCGGCCAGGTGATCGCCGGCCTCATCCGCTGGTCGGCGCGCAACCTGCTCCTAATCCTCGTCGGCACCTTCGCCCTGGCCGGCGGAGGCCTCTATGCGATCGGACGCATCTCGCTCGACGCGATCCCCGACCTCTCCGACACGCAGGTCATCGTCTACACCGAGTGGCCGGGCCAGGCGCCGCAGGTGGTCGAGGACCAGGTCACCTATCCATTGACGACGGCAATGCTCGCGGTGCCGCGCAGCACCGCGGTTCGCGGCTTCTCGTTCTTCGGCGTGTCGTTCGTCTACGTCATCTTCGAGGACGGGACGGACATCTACTGGGCGCGCAGCCGCGTGCTCGAATACCTGAACTCGGGCGCCCAGAAGATGCCCGCCGACGTCAAGCCGACGCTGGGCCCGGACGCGACTGGCGTCGGCTGGGTTTATCAATATGTCGTGGTCGGCGCCAACCGCACGCTCGCCGAACTGCGCTCGCTGCAGGATTGGTACATCCGCTTCGGTCTCGCCAAGGCCGCGGGGGTTGCCGAGGTCGCGAGCGTCGGCGGCTTCGTGAGGCAATACAACGTCGTCGTCGACCCCGCCAGGCTGCGCGGGTTCGGCGTGCCGCTGGCACGGGTGATCGCCGCGATCCGCTCGAGCAACCGCGAGGTCGGCGGCCGCGTCGTCGAGATGGCGGAGACAGAGTTCATGGTGCGCGGGCGCGGCTATGTGAAGGACGTGGCCGACCTCGACCAGATCGTGCTGCGGGCCGACGGGCCCGTGCCGGTGCTGCTGCGCGATGTGGCCCGCGTCGAGATCGGGCCCGACGAACGCCGCGGCGTGACCGAGCGCGACGGCGAAGGCGAGGTGGCGGGCGGCGTGGTCCTGCAGCGCTTCGGGCAGAACGCCCTCGACGTCATCGCCAACGTCAAGGCCAAGATCGGGGAACTCGCGTCCGGGCTGCCCGAAGGCGTGCGCATCGAGGCCGTCTACGACCGCTCGGACCTGATTCATCGCGCCATCGAAACCCTGGTCCATACGCTGATCGAGGAAAGCGTCGTGGTAGCGGTCGTGTGCTTCGTGTTCCTGCTGCACGCACGATCGGCCCTGGTGGCGATCGTCACACTGCCGGTCGGCGTGCTGATGGCGTTCCTGGCCATGCACCTGCTCGGCATCGGTTCCAACATCATGAGCCTCGGCGGTATCGCCATCGCCATCGGCGCCATGATCGACGCCGCGATCGTCATGATCGAGAACGCGCACAAGCATCTGGAGCGGCTAAAGCCCGGCCAGTCGCGCAGCGAGGCGATCGTCGCCGCCGCGGTCGAGGTCGGCCCCGCGCTTTTCTTCAGCCTGCTGGTCATCACCGTGTCGTTCCTGCCGATCTTCGCGCTGGAGGCGCAGGAGGGCCGCATGTTCAAGCCGCTCGCCTGGACCAAGAGCTTGTCGATGGCGGCGGCGGCGCTCCTGTCTGTGACGCTGGTGCCAGCCCTGATGCTGCTGTTCGTGCGCGGGCGCATCCTGCCGGAGCACCGCAATCCGGTGAACCGCGCCCTGATCTGGCTCTACCGGCCGGCGATCCGGCTGGTGCTGCGGGCGCGGGCCCTGACGATCGGCCTGGCGGTCGTCATCCTTGCGGCGTCAGCCTGGCCGGCGACGCGGCTCGGCACCGAGTTCATGCCCGCGCTCGACGAGGGCACACTGTTTTACATGCCGACCACCCTGCCCGGCCTTTCGGTCACCAAGTCGGCCGAGCTGCTGCAGACCCAGGACAAGATCATCAAGTCGTTTCCGGAAGTCGCCTCGGTCTACGGCAAGGGCGGCCGCGCCGGTACGGCGACCGATCCGGCGCCGCTCGAGATGTTCGAGACGGTGATCAACCTCCGGCCCAAGTCGGAATGGCGTCCGGGCATGGACATCGACCGGCTGATCGCCGAGCTCGACCGCGCCCTGCAGTTCCCCGGCGTCAGCAATGCCTGGACCATGCCGATCAAGGCGCGCACGGACATGCTGGCGACCGGCATCCGCACGCCGGTCGGCGTGAAGCTGCTGGGCCGCGACCTCGGCGAGCTCGAGGCGCTGGCGCGCCAGGTCGAGGCCGCCGTCCGCGGCGTCCCTGGCACGACCAGCGCGTTCGCCGAACGGGTCACCGGCGGCTCCTTCCTCGACATCGTCCCCGACCGCGCGCGGCTGGCGCAGTACGGCGTGATGATGGAAGACGTGCAGCTCGCCGTGTCGAGCGCGCTGGGTGGCGAGTCGATCGCCACCACCGTCGAGGGCCGCGAGCGTTACACGATCAACGTCCGCTATCCGCGCGACTTCCGCTCCGATCCGCGGGCCATCGCCTCGGACGTGCTGGTCTCGACCATGCGGGGCGGCATGATCCCGCTCGGCCAGCTCGCCGAGGTGAAGGTCAACCGCGGACCGACCACGGTGCGCACCGAGAACGCGCAGCTCGCGGTCTATGTCTTCATCGACTTCCGCGACCGCGACCTCGGCGGCTATGTCGCCGACGCCCGCCGTGCCGTGCAGGAGAAGGTGGTCTTCCCGCCCGGCTCCTATGCGGTATGGAGCGGCCAGTTCGAGTTCCTCGAACGGGCCGAGGCCCGGCTGCGGATCGTCGTGCCGGCGACGCTGCTGCTGATCTTCGTGCTGCTCTATCTCAACTTCCGCCGCCTGACCGAGACGCTGATCGTCATGCTGTCGCTGCCGTTCTCGCTGGTCGGCGGCCTGTGGCTCGTGTGGTGGATGGGCTTCAACCTCAGCGTCGCGGTGGCGGTGGGATTCATCGCCCTGGCCGGAGTCGCCGCCGAGACCGGCGTCGTCATGCTGATCTATCTCGACCAGGCGCTGACGGAGCGGCAGGGGCACTGCGCGGCCGAGGGCCGGCCGTTCGACCGCACCGACCTGCGCGCGGCGATCATGGAGGGCGCGGTCGAGCGGGTCCGGCCCAAGATGATGACGGTGACGGCCATCATGGCGGGGCTGCTGCCCATCGTGTGGAGCACGGGCACCGGCTCGGAGGTCATGCAGCGCATCGCCGTGCCGATGATCGGCGGCATGGTAAGCTCGACGATACTGACCCTCCTCGTGATTCCGGCCCTCTACGCCCTGGTGAAAGGCTGGCGTCTGGCGGACGGTCGAGCGGCCGACCAGCCGCAGATCGGCGGTCAAATCAGCGCGGAACGGGAACCAGATGCGATTTGAGCGCGGTTCTCAGGGTTCATTCGTTGCCGACTTCGGCGACTTGCGTCGTTATCGAGTGCCGCGACCGGCGGCGGACTGTGACTCGCAATTCGATATGGGATTCCAGAATTGATCGTGGTTTTCGACATTCCGACCGCTCCGGAGTCGGTCGCGGTCGCCGCGCTCGGGCGCCAGCCGCACCAGCTCTCATCCCCGCAACCTTGCGGTGCCACCCGAGTTGCGTTCAAAGCACTCCATTCTCCCGGGAGAAACCATGGCTTATACGCGCTTTGGAGCGATGATCGCAGCATCGACGGTCGTGATGTTCGGCTTGATGTATCTCAACACTTACGCTCTGGACCATGTCTGGTTCAGCCAGACCAGGCTCTGGATGGCCATCGTCATGGGGACGACGATGGCAGCCCTGATGCTTGCCTTCATGCTCTCGATGTACCGTGACCGTCGAACCAACGTCGCCATCTTCGTCTGCGCAGCGCTAGGTTTCGCGGCCGCACTGTGGCTCGTGCGCAGCCAGGCCACCGTCGACGATGTTTCCTACATGAAGGCCATGATCCCGCACCACTCGATCGCCATCATGACGAGCGAACGAGCGCGTATCCGCGATCCGCGCGTCCGCAAACTCGCGGACGGCATCATTGAGGCGCAGGTCCGCGAAATCGGAGAGATGGAGCGACTGATCGCAGATCTCCAGGCTCATCCGGCGCCGTCCGACGCACCAAGTTTGCGACCCTCTGACGGTAAAGCGGGGTCGGCGACGCAATGACATCAGGACTGTCGCCTTGGATCGCCGCCGAGGACCTGCGAAGCAATTTGGTCGTTGCGTGCCGAAGCGGAGGGGCTAGGAGCCGGCCCCAAGGTAAGGCTGTCAATCGGAAGTCGGAGTATGGCGAGAATCTCAGGGGGGCTCCCGCCCAATTTTTTTGCTGTAAGCGATTTAGATGAGTCCCGCTCGTGCTTCACCCTTGCCGATCTTACGATGCAGAGACTAACGCTGAATGAGGGTGTGCGCGGCCCTGGCGGAAGCGAAGCGCGCTTCCTAGATTAGCACTCGATAAAAACGCTTCCGGCGCGTGTCGCCGAGACAGGAGGCTCCTATGGGCAGCGCACGCACCCACTGGGACACGGTCTATAAGACCAAGGCCGAGACCGCGGTGAGTTGGTATCAGCCGCACGCAACTCGTTCCCTGCACCTCATCAAATCTTCAGCGCCAGATCAGGCGGCATCGGTGATTGACGTGGGCGGCGGGACGTCGACGTTGATCGACGGGTTGCTCGCATGCGGCTTCGCCGACGTCACCGTACTCGATATTGCGCAATCGGCGCTCGACCTCGCCAAGTCGCGCGTTGGAAGAAATGCCGGGAAGGTTTCTTGGATTGTCGCCGACGTCACGCGGTGGACACCCGTCCGGACATGGGCGATCTGGCATGATCGGGCCGTGTTTCATTTTCTCACGGAACGTTCACAGCAGGATGAGTATCTTGTCGCACTTAAAGTAGCCACCGAGCCGGGAGCGACCGCGATCATCTCGACTTTCGCTCTTGACGGGCCTGAGACCTGCAGCGGTCTTCCCGTTCAGCGCTACAGCCCAGCGGTCTTGGCCTCTCGCTTTGGCGACGCCTTTGTCTTGACGGCCCAGGGTCATGAAAACCACTTAACCCCGCGGGGATCGAAACAACGCTTTTGCTATGCCGTGCTCAAACGTATGGCTTGACGTCGCCCTACGTGGACAAACGCCACGCCGAACGAGAATGTCATGATCCGACCGTGCATCAGAGTCCAGGTGACTCCCAAATAAGGTCGAATTGTCCAAATCGGATATTTCGAGCTTTGGCCTCGTCGACTCGAGAGAACTGCATACTTGAGCATGTGAAGCGAGCTCCGCGCGCGCAATCCGCCGCTGACCATCGCATTTACCCCGCCTCGTGACGCGTCGTGTTGATCGCAAGGGCACCAACGACATGAACACCATGCCGGACGAAGCGTCGTTTTTCCCTTAGCGGGGCTTCAGAACCAAACGCGCAAGCCCGCCACGAAGCTCAGGTTTGAGGTGGCCTTGCCCTCTTGTACCGCATAGGCGGCGGTCTGGCCGACTTTCGCATCGTAGGATATGCCAATATAGGGTGCGATCTCCCGAGTGATCTCATAGCGCAGGCGAAGGCCGAGCTCGGCATTGACGAGGCCGGCGCCGACTTCGTCCTCCGGCACGTTCTGAGCGGCGAAGTTGAGCTCGATCCTCGGCTGGAGGATCAGCCGCTGGGTGATGTTCTGGTCGTAGTAGCCTTCGAGCCTCCCCAGCACATTCCCACGGGTCGAGAAGAAGGCCGACTCCGACACCTCAAACCAGTACGGTGCCAAGCCTTCGATTCCAGCGGTCGCATAGGTCTCGTGCAGCCGACTGGCGAGATCCTGCCGGACGCCGGCCTGTAGGTTGAAGTACGGGCCGATTGCGCGACTGTAGAGCGCCTGGATCTCGGCATTCTCGAAGCCGTCGCGAAAGCTCCCGCCGCCTTCACTCTTGAGCGTGAGCCGGTTGATGTCGCGGCCGAACCAGGCCTCACCGTCCCATCGAAAGCCGGCCTGTCCGCGGTAGAGCTGGATCTCGGCGAGGTTGAGCATGACGAGGTAGAGCGATTGTCCGCCCTGCTCCTTCATCATCGTGGCGCGCGCACGGTCCATCTCGACCTTGTCGAATTCGCGGTCGGCATAGTGATCCGTCGGCGGGGCTGGCGCCGGTGCCGATCCCGCTGGAAGAGCGGTACCGCTCGCCGACCCAGTCGGCGAGGCGGAGGCTGCCGGCGCTCCCTGAACGGGAGACGCTGCAGGGGTGGACATGCCCGGCATTGCGCTGTGATTCATGCCCGGCATCACACTGTGATCCATGCCCGGCATCGATTGGCCGTAGACCGGCGCGGCTATGAAGGCGAGACCGGCGACGGCCAGGAGCGTGCGCAAGTTGCTCATCGTACCGCTCCCGTATCGCGTACGCTGACAATTCGCATCATGCCGGCGTGCATGTGATAGAGCAGATGGCAATGGAAGGCCCAGTCGCCAACGGCGTCGGCCGTGAAATCGAACGTGACTTTGCCACCGGGCTGGACAATGACGGTGTGCTTGCGCGGCGCGCGATCGCCGTGGCCCGTCACGAGCTCAAAGAAGTGGCCGTGCAGATGGATGGGATGGCCCATCATCGTGTCGTTGATGAGATTGACCCTGACCCGTTCGTTCCGCCTGAACGGGATCGGCTCCATATGGTCCGACATCTTGATGCCGTCGAACGACCACATGAATCGCTCCATGTTGCCGGTCAGGTGAATGTCGAGCGAGCGCGATGGCGCGCGCGTATCGGGATTGCGCACGAGGGCCGCGAGGTCCCGGTAGGTGAGGACGCGGTGACCGACTCCCGCGAGGCCCTGGCCGGGTTCGCCGGTGCGATCCATCGGCATAGGCGAGATCGTCTGCACGCCGGGCGTCATCGCAACGCCCGGCGCATTCTTCGGATCGCGCATGTCCATGCTGCCGTGGTCCATGCCCCCGTGTTGCATGCCGCCATGATTCATGGAGCCGTGATCCATGCCGGACATGTCCATGCCCATGTCCTTCATCGTGGCAAGCGGCCGAGCGCGCAAGGCCGGTACTTCGGCGCTCATCCCCGCTCGCGGTGCGACGGTCGCGCGCGCCATACCGGACCGGTCGACGCTTTCGCCGACCAGCGTGTAGGCGCGATTGGCCGGCGCGATCACCACATCGTAAGTTTCGGCCACGCCGATCTGCAATTCGTCGACGGAAATCGGTCGGACGTTTTGGCCGTCGGCCTGAACAACGCTCATCGGCAGGCCAGGGATGCGGACATTGAAGGTCGTCATCGCCGACGCGTTTACTATGCGAAGGCGCACGCGCTGGCCGGGCTCAAACAGCGCGGTCCAGTTATCTCGGGGACCATGTCCGTTCACGAGATAAGTGTAGGTGGCGGCCGTCACGTCGGCGATGTCGGTGGGATCCATGCGCATGCCCGCCCACATCGCGCGCTCCCCGAGCGGCTGATCCTTACCGGCGATGAGCCCCGCAAGCGTCTGCTTCTGATAATTGAAGTAGCCAGGCTGCTGCTTAAGCTTGCGGAAGATGGCTTCGGGCGACATTGAACTGTGGTCGGACAGAACGATGACATGCTCGCGGTCGGCCCGGACTGGATCGGGTCCCGCCGGATCGATGACGATCGGGCCATAGTGGCCGAGCTGCTCCTGGAGCCCGGAATGGCTGTGATACCAGTAGGTGCCATTCTGCCGGACCGGAAACTCATAGATGAAGGTCGAGCGCGCCTTGATGCCGGGAAAGGAAACGCCGGGCACGCCATCCATGGCCGGCGGCACCAGCAGCCCATGCCAGTGGATCGAGCTGTCCTCGTCCAGATCATTGATGACGCGAAGCCGGGCGATCTGGCCTTCGCGCAGCCGGATGAGCGGCGCCGGAATGGTGCCGTTGATGCCGATCGCATGGCTGACCCGGCCGTCGATGGTCATCGTCTGGCGCGCGATGCGCAGGGTGATGTCGGCGCCGGAGAGGGTGGGCACGGGCGCGGCAAGGCCATTCGACTGCGATTGCGCCCAAACGGGAAGCCACCCGTTGGCCGCCAACGCGCCTCCGGCGACGGTGGCGCTGCGCAACAGGCTGCGGCGATCGATGAGCCGGTTCATGGATACTCCTAGCCGGAAGACGGGCGTACGGTTTCATATACGCAGGAGCGAGGCTCACCCCTCACCCGAACTAGCGGGACCGCGATTACTATTTCAGCAAGCCGAGTATCGAGCGCAACTCCTGGCGCGCTCGACGCAGACGGGTTTCGACGGCTTTTTCGGAGATCTTGAGGGTTTGGGCGGTTTCAGCCTGACTAAGGCCGGTAAGGGCGTGCAAGATCAGAGGCTCGCGCAGTGCAGCCGGCAGGTTCGCTATGGCTTCGACGGTGCGGTCGAGCTCTTCGCGATCGGCGGCTGCGGTTTCGGCACTCGGCATGTCGAGCGCAACGCTTTCAACCGTGCCATCCATCGGCAGTGCAAAGGCCAGGAAACGACGCACCCGCCGGCGTCGTGCCAGATCGCGACAGCGATTGAGGGCGATTGCAGCGAGCCAGGGCCGCAGCGGCCGCGTACCGTCAAAGCGGCGCAATGCCGTGTGGGCCGCTACGAAACTATCCTGAACCGCATCGAGGGCGTCATCGGCATTGCCGAGGCTGGCGACGGCGATGCGGTAGAGCGCTTCACGATGGCGACAGACGATTTCGGCGAAGGCACGATCCTGCCCGGCCAGACTGAGCGCCACGAGAGCATTGTCGGAAGGGTCGCCGGGCTCACGGCTCACGGCGTATCTTCGGTGAGCGCCTTTACTACCGCTCGATCGAATTTCTGCGCCTGCTCCGGCCGCAGGAGCCGGCGCATGGCGAAGACATGAGCGAGCGTCTCCTTCTGCAGGCGCCCCATTACCTCGTGGCAGCGGTCGACGGCAGCCTCGACCTGCGGGCCCGCGCCCTTCTCGGCGGCGATGGCTGCCGCAAGCAGGGCATTGCCCGCCCGAAGTTCCGCCTCGAGCGCGGTCCGCCGGGCGGCGAATTGACGCTCGATCTCCTCGAGTTCCTGCCTTTGCCGGACATCGAGATCGAGCTGCTCGTGAATGAAGGCGTGAATGTCGTTCGTGGGCGGCTTCTGGTGGTCGAGAAACGTACGTCCGGCGAGAACGCCTATGAGCGCAGCAACGAAGGCGACCAGCAAAGTACGCAGCGCCATCTTCATCGTGGTCGTTCCAGAAGGACGGAGGGCGCGAGCGGCGAAAGCCCGGTGAGCGGCGAGTACGCCGAGGCGGCAGGCGGGGTGACGAAGGTCATGGAGCCGGCGAGACCGACCGCGAGCGCGCCGGCAAACGAGATCACGTCGAGCCGCCAGGCGCGCGCACGTCTATCCCTTTCGAAAGCAATGCGGTCGATCACCGCTCCGTCGAGACTGCGCAAGGCTGGATGCGATGCGAGTGACACAACGTGCTTGAGACGGGAATCGAGCTGTTCGTCCATCGGCGACATCTCCAGTTCTTAGCGTAACTACGCGCGGCGCGTCTCCGCCCCTCACACTGGCTCGCCGAAATTCGATGAGGGGTAGGCGCTCGGCCGCCGTACTTGTCGTCAACAAAGCCTTTTCCGACCTTGGAGGTATCTTATGAAGCGGCTGATCCTTGCCGGCCTGGTTGCAGCTGGTCTGCTGGCGGCAGCGGCGGCACACGCCCATCCGGAGCTTGTGCAAACCACGCCCGCTGCCAACGCAACGACCGCGGCCCCAGCCCGGATCGACTTGCGGTTTTCGGAGCGAATGGTCGGGGCGTTCTCGCGTGCCGACCTGCTGATGGTCGATATGCCCGGCATGAAAATGGACAAGCCGTCGAAGGAGGCAGCGACGGCTAAGATCGGCGCCGACGGCATGACACTGACCCTGATTCCTGCAAGACCATTGTCCGCGGGCACATACCGCGTCGACTATCATGTGGTTTCGACCGACACGCACCGTATCACGGGGAGCTTCTCGTTCCAGGTGAAGTAGTGGCGTCCCTCATGACGCCGGACTCGGCGCTGGTGGTCGCCAGGGCGCTCGTCTACGCCGATCTGCTCGTCTTGTTCGGGTTGTCGCTATTCGCCCTGTACGGGCTCGGCACGCCGAGGGAGGCTGTCGAGGCCATCCGCCTCCGTTTTCGTGCGAGCCTGCTCGCCATCCTGGGGCTCGCGGTATCCTTGATGCATATCACCACGATCGCTGCGGCCATGACGGGAGCGGAATCGCTTGCCGCCACCCTGGGGGCAGTCGCGTCGCTCGTCACCACAAATGGCATGGGCCTTGCGTGGCTTGTTCGCATGTCAGCGCTGGCTCTAACCTTGCCGGCGGCACTGGCCCTGCCCTCTCGGCCACGGCTCGCTTTGCGCCTGATCGCCAGTTGCTCAGCAGTCGCGCTTGCGACGCTGGCCTGGGCCGGCCATGGAGCGACGGGCAGCGGAGGGGCGGGATGGCTGCATCTGGTCGCTGACATCCTGCATCTGCTGGCAGCTGGAGGCTGGATCGGCGCCCTGCTTGCATTGCTCATTTTGCTGTTCGACCGGCCGATTACGACTGATCAGGCGCGGATCGTGCGTCTCGAGAGGGCGCTGCGGAATTTTTCGTTTATGGGCACGGTTCTGGTCGTCACGATCCTCGTGACCGGAATCCTCAATGTCGGAAGCGTTGTCGGCTGGGGCCATGTTGCCGGCTTGCCGCAAAGCGTCTACGGCCAGCTGCTGATCGCAAAAGTGGGATTGTTTCTAATCATGCTGGGCCTCGCGTCGGCCAATCGGTTCTGGCTGACGCCCGCGCTGAGCCGCGCGCGGAATGAGGCGGATATGCAGAGGCCGCTTCGGGGACTGCGCTTCAGCGTTGCCTTCGAGACGATGGCGGCGCTTCTCGTCCTGATGCTCGTGGCGGCGCTCGGCGTGCGGGCGCCGCCACGCTAGTAAGGCAATGCCAGGTCGGTCCTAATGATGCAGGGCGAAGCCGAGCCCGAGCGCATCGGCCGCCATCCACGCAGCCATGGCGATCATCATCAGATTTTCCGTCAACGAGACGAAGCCGAGGGGCACATTGCTGGCGCCACCGACGCAGGCGCATTTGATATCGCGCTTGTCGATGTAGACAGCCTTGAAGACGGAGATGGCTCCGACGCTGCCGATGAAGAGCGCGACGGGAATGGAAAGCCATGAAAGCTCGCCGGCCACCATCAACACGCCGGCCAGGGCCTCGGCAAACGGATAGATATAGGAATAAGGAACCCAGCGCTGGGCAAGCAGATCGTAGCCCAGGAACATGGTCGAGAAGCTCTCGACGTTCTGCAGTTTGAGCAATGCCAGGACGCACATACTGAAGGCGATGAACCATTCTGCGGCGCGCACGGTGAAAGGTGTGCCGAAAGCCGCGTGGCTCGCGGCGAGCGCCATGAAGGCGGTCATGGCAAACAGGGCAATCACGGGCCGGTAGGTCGTGGCCTTGGGATCGGCAACGGCTTTGCCGAAGAAGCGCTGCAGATCGTCGTAGCCGCCGACCCGCTCGCCCTGGATGAAGGTTTGCGGCGTGGTTTTCACGTGGTGTTCGGCCTTGAAGGCGTCGGTCTGTTCGTGGCTCGTGAGCCAGTGATCGTCGACGCTGTAGCCCTCGCGTTCGAGAAGATCCTTGGCCTTCAAGCCCCACGGGCAAAGGTGCTTGCTCATTACCATCCGATAGAGCGTGGCGGTCTTTGGTGCATTCATCGTTGTCATGGCATCCCGCGCGATGTGTTTCCTGGGTTGGCGAAAACCCGATCGCTCTCTATATGGGACTGTACCATGGTACGGAGACAAGAATGGTCAAACGAACAATCGCCGCCCTCGCCGCGGACGGCGGTGTCGGGGTCGAGACGGTTCGCTATTACCAGCGTCGGGGGCTTCTCTCCGAGCCTAAACGCCCAATCGTCGGTGGCGTTGCCCGCGGCGTACGGACCTATAGCGACGCCGACGTTCAGCGCCTGAACTTTGTTCGTCGGGCACAGGCGGCGGGATTTCAGCTGAAGGAGATCAAGCAGCTGTTGGCATTTGAGGCGACGGACAATCGTGCGGCAGTGCGCGAACTTACTCGGGCCCGCGTCGCGGCCCTTGATCGCGAGATTGCCGAATTGACAACTGCACGAGAGGCGCTCGCTGCATTGGCCGTAGCGTGCAGCGGCCGAAGCAAGGGCCCCTGTCCTATTCTGTCGGCGTTCGATTAGCGGGCCCAGCGAGGACGGTGGCAGCACCGTCATTGACGAGGTTCACTTTGGGACCTGCATAACGCCGCAAGGCGAGTCCTGCCTGGGCAGCTGCTCGATTCGCGACAGCTCCTCCGGGGAGGGCGTGTTGCGTTGTCTGCCGAGCCGGCTACTTACGGCGCGCAGCACGTCCTGATACAAGGATGCTTGGCAATCATCCATTTGTTCCGTCCTTGAGAAACGGGCGATCACTTCAGCCGGGTCTCTATTTTGCCGACCGCGTCGTCCACCATTCGCGCCAGCTCTCGACCTGGTCGGCGCAGTCATGGCCGCGCTGCCAGGTTTCCGCTTCCCATGCGGCGAGGTCGCGATCGTCGCCCTGGTCCGGCCTATCGGCTGGTCGGTCGCACGGCATGAGCAGGCGATCCGGCGGCGGCAGAGCCACTACCGCGAGCGTCGGGTTGGTACCGCAAGCGGCCGTCGAGAGCGCGCATAGCAGGAGCATCACGGC